>JAKISX010000022.1 GCA_021648405.1 Sulfurimonas sp.
GATTTTAATTTTGGTTTATTTTGTGTTTGTGCCATTGTATCCCCTTGAGTTTATTTTATTATAGAATAAACATTAAAAGATAACCTGTCAATTATGTATTATATTTATACTGAAATATTTTAACATTAGAGTTCATTTTGTAACATTATTTATTTAGTAATTTTTCTAGCGCTTAGAAACAGATACTCTTTTCCAGTTATAACAACTCTATAACCTTTTTGTTGTAAATATTTTTTGCAAAAATGTATATCTTTTAAAACCATACTCATCTCTGAAAAGTTATAGTTTGGGACTGCTGAACCATAAATCATCTCCCCATCAATCCAACGACAATTTGGAAATCCAAGGATTATAGCTCCTGCACTATTTAAATGATTTTGATATAAAGACATAAAAGTTGGATTAAAGTTAATGTTTGAGCTTTGAAGTGTACCTATCGATATAATCATATCAAACTTACCGAGATTAATTTCATCAAGTCTATTTATATCAGCCTCTATCATTTTAGTGTGGGGAAATTTATCTTGTGCATATTTTATAATTGTAGCTGAGTAGTCTATACCCACAAACTCTTTAGTATTAAACTCTTTTTCACTAAGCATATTTCGGATAACCTCAAACTCATCACCTTTGTTTATTCCAAGGTTTAAAATTTTATTTTTTGATTTTATATCACAAAATATCAAAGCTTCTTGATAATGGTATAAAAAACTAAACTGTGATGTTTTATCTATTTTAAAAAAATCACTCTCTACACCATATTTTTCATCATTTTGTTTTGTTTTATGAAAACTATTTTTTTCATTAAGTTTTTTAAAACTTAGTTCAATATTTTTTCTATCTATATTATTTAGTAGGATTAATTTCATCTTATATATCTGCGCTAAATCTACAAATGGCTTAATTCCAAGCTGATCATAAAACTCTAATTTAATGACTATTTTTATTATTTCATTAGATTTAAACTCTGTATTTTTAAAAAAAGAAAGTATTTCATAAGAATTGTTAAATATTTTTGTATTATTCATGTTAGTATTATAGTATGATTAATTTAGAACTTAAGCGTATAAGGAGTTATTTATGAAAAGAAGAGATTTTTTAAAAGTTGTTGGCGTTGGAGCAACAATGATAGTTGTACAACCATCAATGATAGGTCAAAAGCTATATGCAAGCGATGGTAGTATGTTTAAAACTTATGACAAAGTGCAACTTATGGATGCTCAAGGAGATCCAGTTTTAGCTTCTAACTTAGAAAAAGAAAAAAATTATGTTTTTAATTATCCGCATGTTGCTACACCATGTTTTTTGTTGGCATTACCAGAAAAAACAAGTAAAGATATAAAGTTAAAAAGTGAAGATGCTGAAGAGTATATATGGAGTGGTGGAGTTGGTAAAGAAAATAATATAGTAGCATATACAGCGATTTGCTCTCATCAATTAACGCATGTAAATCCAGCGGATAGCTTTATTTCTTATGTTCCTAAAAAACAAAAAACTATTGCCTATACAGAGGGTGGTGTAATTGTATGTGGCACACACCTTGCAGCCTTTGATCCTGCAAAAGGGGCAAAAGCACTCTCTGGTCCAACCTCCGAACCATTGGCAAGTATAGTGTTAGAGCATCATGATGATGATACACTTTGGGCTGTTGCAGTATTGGGTCCTGATAAATTTCACTCTTTTTTCAAAGCTTTTAAACCTGAATTTAAGACTTATTTTGGTGGAAAAAGAAAAGCTAAAAAATTTGTTACAGCTTCAGCTCAAACTGTACCATTAACTGAATATACAAAAGAAATAGTTCAATATTAATATGATATAATTTAATTTGATAAAACTCAAGGAAAAAATATGTCATTAAATCGTCGTAATTTACTTAAATTTGGAGCTATTAGCGTAGTAGCTGCTGCTACTCTAGTTGGGTGCAAAAAAGAAGCTGCACCTACTAAAGCATGTGATACATATAAAGCTGATTCTTCATCTATTTTAGGTAAACATAAAATAGTTGTAATTGGTGGTGGTTTTGGTGGTCTTACTACTGCAAAAGCTTTAAAGAAAAAAGATAAAAATTTTGATGTATTAATAATTGAAAAAAATGAAACATTTATGTCATGTCCTTTCTCTAACGCATTACTTGGAAAATTAGATGGCGTTAACCTTGGTACATTAACCCATGATTATGCACAACCTATAGAGGCACATGGATACGATATGTTGCATGCTGAAGTTACAAATATCGATAGAGCTGCAAAAAAAATCTATACAACTAAAGGTGTAGTGGAATATGAAATTTTAGTGCTATCTCCAGGTATCGGTTATGATTATGAAAACCAGTTCAAAAACTGGGATACTAAAAAAATTAAGCATATCCAAAGAGTAGCGCCAGCTGCACTTATTTCTGGTAAAGAGCATGTTATTCTAGATCGCAATCTAGTTGATATGGATGATGGTGATGTAGTTATCACAGTACCTTCTGGAAAATACCGTTGTCCTCCAGCTCCATTTGAAAGAGCTGCTATGATTGCTGCATATATGAAAAAAGAAGATATTGAGGGTAAGGTTATTATTCTTAATCCTTCAGAAAGTATAGCCAAAGGTGCTGCATTTAAAGAATCTTGGAAAGACTTATTTAGCGATAGAATTGAGCACAGAGAATACTGTGTAGTTACAGATGTTGATCCTATAGCCAAAACAATCACTTATTCAGATGAAAATGATGATGATAATATAATTTCAAAAACTATTAAATATGAAGTTCTTAATCTTATCCCTAACAATAAAGCTAGCTCAGTTATAGCTATGAGTGGGATTGAGACAACTACTGCATTTGGTAAAGTTGTAATGAATGGTTGTTCTTTTCAAACAAAAACTGATCCAGATATCTACGCTGTAGGTGATGTAGTTGGACATGCCATCCCACCAAGTGGGCAAACTGCAAACTGGGCTGGTAAACAATGTGCTGATGAGATTGCAAACCGCTTACATGGTAAATCATATACATTACCTGTAAAAACTGCTACAGCTAAAGCTGCAAACGTATGTTATTCAACAGTTGGAGACAATCCAGAAGAGGCTATTTTTGTTACACATGATTTCACTTGGACTGGTAGGGTTATCAAAGGTAAAGGACATGTTCCAAAAGCGCCAAGTGGTAAATTTAGATCAGCACTTAGTGCTAAAGCGAACCGTGATTGGTATAATGGCATTATGAGAGATTTGTTCACATAAATTTTTAAAAAGTCTCTTTGAGGCTTTTATGTAACTTTTTAAATATATAATGACTTTTTAATATCACATCTTGTAAGATATATTATTAATTTAATATTTATGGTGGACTATGAAAAAAATACTTATCCTCGGTGGTGGATTTGCTGGTGTTGAAGCTGCAATTTATTTAAAAAAAGCAAATTATGATGTAACACTTGTTAGTGATAGAGATTACCTATATATTTATCCAACTTCTATTTGGATACCAACTCACAATGCTAGTTTTGAAGATACCTGCCTAAATTTAAATAAACTAAAAAATGCTCATGGATTTAACCTAATAATAGATGGTGTTAAAAATATTAATGCAAAAGCAGAACAAGTCACACTCTTAAATGGCTATATTATGAAAGATTATGAGCATTTGGTTATTGCTATTGGTGCATCTAAGATGAACCATGAGGGGATTGAGCATACTCTTTGTATATGTGGGGAACCAAAAGTTTCTTTAGAAATTAGAGATAAATTAGATAAACTTGTTGCAATTGGTAGTGGAAATATTTGCTTTGGATTTGGTGGTAATCCAAAAGATAGTTCCGCTGTTCGTGGTGGACCTGCTTTTGAATTATTATTTAATATACATAATTATCTTAAGAAAAAAGGAATTAGAGACAATTTTACTTTAACATTTTTTGCACCAATGCCAAAACCAGGCAAACGCATGGGAGCTAAAGCTTTAAAGATGATGGATAAATATTTTAAATCTCATAATATTAAAAAGCATGTTGGTAAAAAAATTAAATCCTTTCAAAGTGACGGCATAATTTTTGAAGATAATAGCAAATTGGATTCAAACTTAACTATGTTTATCCCTGCTGGAGATGGACACGAGCTGATAAAAAATTCTGATTTACCAACAAACGAAGCTGGATTTATTAAAATAGATGATTTTGGAAATGTTGTTTTTAATGACGAGAAACAAACTAGTAGCAATATATATGCTATTGGCGATGTGGCAGCACTTGAGGGTGCTGATTGGCGAGCGAAGCAAGGTCATATTGCTGAAGTTATGGCTAGAAATGTAGCCCATAATATAGTTCAAAAAGATACAAATGGTAGTGATTTTAAAGGATATAGTGGACACATAAATATATTATGCGTAATGGATACTGGAAATGGAGCATCTCTAGTTTATCGAAATGACAAAAAAGCTTATTTGATACCAATGTCTTTTATTGGTCATTGGCTTAAAAAAGGTTGGGGCAAATACTTCAAACTCTCAAAAATGGGTAAAATTCCAAGATTACCCTATATGTAATCTTGCTTTTTAACTCTCTCTTTTTTTTCTTTTTTCTTTCATATTAAATTTTGCTAGCTCTCTCATATCTTCATTTCTATCACTTTCATCCATAATCTCAACACCAAGTATAGTTTCAACACAATCCTCAAGAGTAATAATACCCTCAGTTTGATCGTAACTATCCATAACTAAAAACATATGATCTTTTTTTGTTATAAACAGATCAAGCGCTTTTGATACTGGAATATTTTCATTGATTGAGTATATATCTTTTTTTACACTAGCTAAAGTTACGCTGTCATCTTTTAAAGCTTGCTGAAATATTTTTTTTGTAAGGACAATTCCAGTTACATCTTCGATAGAATCAATAAAAACAGGCACTCTTGAAAAATTAAATATTTCACTCTCATTGCTTATTATATCTTTAAGTGTGCGATTTTCATCAAGAGCAAATACCACGCTCCTAGGAGTTAAAACATCCGCAATTTTCATCTCATCAAGTTTCAAAATATTTTCTATAAAGTCTGACTCTTTCTCATCTATCACACCATCATCTTCACTAAGTAGCATGCTCTCTAGCAGTTCATCTTTTGTAAGTCTATTTACATCTTCATTTCCTTTGGAAATTTTATTTGTAACAAATAATGTAGTTAATATTATTGGGTAAGTGATCCAAATTAAAAGTCTTATAGCTTGTGCAGAATATGGAGCTAATTGTTTCCAATAAATTGCACCAATAGTTTTTGGGATTATCTCTGATAAAAAAAGAATAGCAAATGTCATAATAATTGAGATAATAACAACAGCATCATTTCCATATAAAATAGCAGCTTGAGCTCCAACTGCAGCAGCACCAATAGTATGTGCAATGGTATTTAATATTAAAATAGAAGCAATTGATTTACTAATATTAACCTTATGTAATCGTAAAAGTTTACCAACTTGCGGTTTTTCTTTTTCCAAAACTGAAATATATGACATATTTACAGATAAAAGAACAGCCTCTAGCACAGAACATACAAATGATATTCCAATTGCCAAAGCAAAATAAAGTATTAATAAATCCAATTTTTACAAAGCCTTTGTATTAATTTACAGCAGATAAGCCAAACCTATCCGCTTATTCTAACTAAAGCAGAATCCATGTTGCGAGTCCTAAAAAACTAAAAAACCCAACTATATCTGTAATAGTTGTTAAAATAACGGTGCTTCCAATAGCAGGGTCAATATCCATTTTTTTCAAAAACAATGGAATTGAGGCACCAAAAAAACCAGCCATAAGTAAGTTTATCATCATACTAAGAGCTATAACATAGCCTAAATATTCAATACCAAACCAAAGGGAGGATATAACTCCTATAATTATAGCAAATAAGAAGCCGTTTAACAATGAAATTGCTACCTCTTTTTTAATAATCCTATATGCGTCACCTTGTGAGATATCACCAAGGGCTAGTTGTCTTACTACAACTGTAAGAGTTTGTGTCCCAGCATTACCACCCATAGAAGCTACAATTGGCATAAGGATTGCAAGAGCTATCATGCTTTGCAAAGTGTCAGCAAATAACCCTATCACCAAAGATGCTGCTATTGCCGTAAAGAGATTCAATCCAAGCCAAGATGCACGTTTTTTACCAGCTTTTAAAATCTCTTCATCTTCTTCTGCATCATCATTAACACCAGCAAGGTTATACATTTGCTCAGTTGCATGCTCATTAATTATATCAAAAACATCATCTGATGTTATACGACCAACTAAAACTCCATGCTCATTTACTACTGGCATAACCGATAAATCATACTCCTCAAAATAGTGAATAACCTCTTTTATATCTTCCGTATCTTTTGCCACTTTTGGCTCAAAATTTTCATTATTTTTTTGTATATTTTGATATAAAGTTTTGTCAAAATCAAAAATTAATAAATCATCAAGTCTAATTGTATAATAAAGTTTATTTTTGTCATTTGTAATAAAAAGATTTTGAATATTTTCAAGCTCATTAGCTTTACGAAGAGTAGCAAATCTTTTTATAACATCGTGAACAACCTCATCTTTGGTAGCTGTAAAAACTTCAAGTTGCATATGAGAACCTGCTTCATTCTCACTATATGCTTTAAGTATTTGAATCTCTTGTTGGTCTTGAGGTTTTAGTGTTTTAAATACCTCTTTTGCTATATGCTCATCTAATTCATGAAGTTCTTGCATAAATTTATGCTGATCATCTGATTCTAATTTAGTTACAGCATGAGAAAGTTCATCTACATTAAGGTTTTCAACTATATCATTAAAAAGCCTATCAGGAAGAGCAAGAGCTACATCGCCTATTAAATCTTTTGGGATTAATTTTACAGCTTCACCAAACTTAGAATCATCTAAATATTTTAATATTTGTGCTATGTCCGATGGATGCATCTCGCTTATATTGTGAGAATTTAAATATTCATGAAGTTTTTGCACTACGCATAGCACCAAAATTTATAAATTGTCATCTTAGTTTAAACAAATAGCCGTTAGAAATTTTTTCCATTTTGTATCTGTATTTTCCATCTAATTCCACTACAGCCCTGTAGTAATCTTTATGTGTACCTAATGAGATTTTTTTAAATATACTTTTATCAATATTTTTAATAATGCTTTTTAAATTTGTACTACGCTTAAAATCAATTACAATTCTATGTGGAGATGCCAATAAAAAATTTCTAATAACTTTATCGTTTGTTATGATTTTTAACTCTTTAGAGTTTTTATAAAAGCTTAAATGTTTTGACTTAAATATTTGCTTATAGCTTATTTTTTTTTGTTTCTTAGGTATCTCTTTTGTTGATACTTCGCCCATACTTTGTGATATAAATATTGGTAAATGCCAATCAACAGCTTTGTTTAAATCAATAGACTTTGTTTCAATAGAACCATCTAAACTTTTATAAGTTACGCTTACTTTTTTAAGAACTCTAGCACGAGATGGTAATTTTATAGCAGCGCGCTTAAGCAAAGGTACTGAAGTGTCTTTGTTAGATGTTTGTGTTAAGTCTTGTTCACCAACAGAAGGAAAAAAAGGGTTTTGTCGAGCTTGAAGTGAAAAAACTAAAATTAATGAAATAACAAATATTTTAATCAAAACTACTCCTAATTATTAAAACAAAACATTATAGCAAGTTTACTTTGATTTAACACTTACTGGTGCTGAAATCTCTTTAAGTTCAAAATATTCTTTTTGCAACTCAGCATTTTCAGTTTTTAATCTAGTTATTTCGGTCTGAAGATAATTTTCATAATTTTGTAGTTCAAATAGCACCTCTAAAGAATTTGTACCATAAAGTAAAACTCCTATATAAACACCAAACATAAGAACTAAAGCAAGCAGAAATAAAAACTTTTTTAAAGATAGACCAAGATATTTTTCGGTTATGCTTTGAGTATTATCTATCTCATCAAATAGTTCATTGCGTTGCATAATTAAACTTAACTAAAAAGTGAAGAGCCCAAATATTCACCATACACAACTTCATTTTCTATCTCTAAAAGGCGATTATATTTAGCAGTTCTCTCACCACGAGCAGTTGAACCAGTTTTAATTTGTCCACAATTTAACGCTACAGCAAAATCAGCAATAAATGCATCTTCACTCTCACCTGAACGGTGACTCATAACACAAGTATAACCATTTCTTTGTGCAAGACGAACAGTAAGCATTGTCTCACTTAGTGAACCAATTTGATTTGGTTTAATAAGAATAGAATTAGCAATTCCTTTGTTGATACCCTCGTTTAAAATATTTACATTTGTAACAAAAAGGTCATCACCAACTATTTGAACACTACTCCCAAGTTTTTCAGTCATAAGCTTAAATCCATCCCAATCATCTTCACTAAGACCATCTTCAATAGAAACTATAGGATACTTAGAGCATAAATCAACATAATAATCAACTAACTCTGCGGATGTTAGTGTACGATTTTCAGAATCAAGTTTATACCCACCATCTACAACCAACTCTGAGGCTGCTACATCTAAAGCTATAGCGATTTGTTCACCAGCTTTGTATCCAGCTTTATCTATCGCTTCTAAAATGATTTGAATAGGCTCTTCGTTTGAAGATAAATCAGGTGCGAAACCACCCTCATCTCCTAACGCGGTATTATGTTCACCAGCTTTTAAAATAGCTTTTAAATTATGATAAACCTCTGCGGATGCTCTTAGACCCTCAGTAAAATCTTCAAAGCCAACTGGGACAATCATGTACTCTTGAAAATCTACTGAATTATCGGCATGTGAGCCACCATTGATAATGTTTATCATGGGCGTTGGTATAGTCATTGCATTTGCACCACCAAGGTAGCGATAAAGTGGCATACCTAAGCTCTTTGCACTAGCACGAGCTACAGCCATAGAGACGCCAAGAACAGCGTTAGCGCCTAAATTAGCATAATTTTCAGTCCCATCAACCTCTTTCATAGTAGCATCTATCACTGATTGATTAAAAGGTGAAAGACCAATTAAAGCATCAGAAATCTCATTATTTACATGTCCAACTGCTTTTAAAACACCTTTACCCATATATCGCTCACCACCATCACGAAGCTCTAATGCCTCACGCTTTCCAGTACTTGCACCTGATGGTACAATAGCACTCTCAATAGTTCCATCACTTAACTCTACTGTCGCTTTAATCGTTGGGTTTCCACGAGAATCCATCACTTCAATTGCACTTACGCTATCAATAAACATCTATTCGCCCTTATATTTTGTAAATTATTGTCGGCATTTTATCCAAATTTAGTTAATATTAAGATTAGTTGTTATTTGTTAATAAAAAAGCTTGCAAAATTAAAAGCACCTTTAGTATATAACTTAATGAAACAATAAAGGAAACTGCTTAAACTTTAAGCAGTTTTTTTGATTTCATTAAATAGAATTGAGATATACTAGTATCAAATAAATTTTAGGAGAAAATAAATGGGGAAATTTGTTAATAATACAGAAGAATTCTTTGCTTTTTGTGAAGAAAATGATGTTCAATTTGTAGATTTTAGATTTACAGATATTAAAGGTGCATGGCATCATATCAGTTACAGAATGAGTGCTGTTAATGCTGGTCAACTTGAGGGTGGATTACCATTTGATGGTTCTTCAATTGAAGCATGGCAACCAATTAATAAATCAGATATGCTACTAAAACCAGAGGTTGGAACTGCTTTCTTAGATCCATTTACTGCTGACCCTACAATAGTCGTAATTTGTGATGTTTATGACATCTATAAAGAGCAAGCTTATGAAAGATGTCCTCGCTCAATCGCTAAAAAAGCGTTGAAACATGCTGATGAGATTGGTATTGCTGATACTGCATATTTTGGTCCTGAAAATGAATTTTTTATGTTTGATAGCGTAACTTTTGTTGATAATATCAATGAAGCTGGTTATAAAGTTGATACTGAAGAGGGTGGATGGAACTCAAATAATCCGTACCCAGAGATGTATAACACAGGTCACAGACCAGGAACAAAAGGTGGTTACTTCCCAGTTCAACCAACTGATTCTGCTGTAGATATTCGTGCAGAGATGATGCAAGTTTTAGAACAAGTTGGTCTTGAAGTTGTTCTTGGTCACCACGAAGTTGCACAAGGTCAACACGAACTAGGTATTGTTTTCTCTGATATCATCGGTGCTGCTGATAATGTTCAAAAGTACAAATATGTTGTAAAGATGATAGCTCACCTAAATGGTAAAACTGCTACATTTATGCCTAAACCACTTTATGGTGATAACGGTAATGGTATGCATGTACACCAGTCACTATGGAAAGATGGAAAAAACCTTTTTTATGCTCCAGGCGAATATGCAAACCTTTCTCAAATGGCAATTAACTATGCTGGTGGTATCTTCAAGCATGCAAAAGCTGTTTCTGCATTTACTAATCCAACAACTAACTCATACAAAAGACTTTTACCAGGGTTTGAAGCTCCATGTATCTTAACTTATTCTTCTCAAAATCGTTCTGCAGCTTGTCGTATCCCTTACGGTGCTGGTGAGATGGCTACTAGAATTGAGATGCGTTTTCCAGACTCTACTGCTTGTCCTTACCTTGCATTTGCTGTAATGATGCTAGCTGGTCTTGATGGTATTAAACAAGGGACTGTCCCTGTTGGTCCAATGGATGAAGATCTATTTGAGCTTTCTCTTGATGAGATTCGTGAAAAAAACATCCCACAAATGCCTCATACTCTTCGTGAAGCACTAGAGGGTCTTATTGCTGATAATGATTTTCTTAAGCCAGTATTTACTGATGAATTTATCAATGCTTATCAGCACTATAGATTTGATCGTGATGTTTATCCAGACGAAGGTCGCCCAACTGCTTACGAGTTTAAAACTACTTATCAGTGTTAATAAGCTAGTATAACTCCGTAGACCCTGAATCAAGTTCAGGGTGACGAACAACCCAAAATTTGATATAATTCCAAATAATAACAAATGTAAGAGAGTGTTATTAAAATTTCAAGTTTAAAGGATTCTTTATGAATCAAATTCAAATGGGCAAATACCGTCCTTACCCACAGATAGATTTGCCTTCTAGACAATGGCCAACTAAAACTATAACAAATGCTCCTGCATGGTGTAGCGTAGATTTACGCGATGGAAATCAAGCACTTATTAACCCTATGGACATGAATAAAAAACTTGAACTTTTTACACTCTTACTTAAACTCGGATTTAAAGAAATTGAAGTTGGTTTTCCATCAGCTTCAAAAGTAGAATTTGACTTTTTACGTCGTTTAGTTGATGATGATTTAATCCCTGATGATGTTACAATTCAGGTTTTAGTTCAAGCTAGAGAGCATTTAATTGCTAAGAGTTTTGAAGCGCTTAAAGGTGTTAAAAAAGCAACTGTTCATCTATATAATTCAACTTCTATTGCACAGCGTAAAATAGTTTTTTCAAAAACAAAAAAGGAAATTATTGCCCTTGCTCTTGATGGTGTTGACCTAATTAAAAAGCATGAAAAAAATCATGATGGAGAGATTTTCTTAGAGTACTCGCCTGAGAGTTTTACTGGAACAGAGTTAGAATTTTCTGCAGAAATTTGTAACGCCGTAACTGCAAGATGGGGAATTAGTGATAATAGAAAAGTTATTATAAATCTTCCTGCAACTGTAGAGATGTCTACGCCAAATGTATATGCAGACCAAATTGAGTGGATGGCAAATCATCTAAATAATCGAAAAAATGTAATAATTTCAACTCATACTCATAATGACCGTGGAACAAGTATAGCAGCAACTGAACTAGCACTTTTAGCAGGAGCTGATAGGGTTGAGGGTACACTACTTAGTAATGGTGAGCGAACTGGAAATGTAGATATCATCACCTTAGCACTAAATATGACAACTCAAGGTATTGATTCTAAACTAAATTTTTCAGATATTAATGAAGTTTTAAATGTTGTTGAGAAGTGTACAGAGATGGTTACACATGCTCGCCATCCTTATGTTGGAGAACTTGTATATACTGCATTTTCAGGTTCACACCAAGATGCTATAAATAAAGGGCTTCATTTTCAAAAAGAAAAAGAAGATGAACTTTGGGAAGTTCCATATTTGCCAATAGATCCACTTGATGTTGGTCGTACATATGAGAGTATCATTCGAATAAATTCTCAATCTGGCAAAGGTGGTGTAGCTTATATACTTGAAGAAAAATTTGGTTTCTTGCTTCCAAAATCTATGCATCCTGAGATTGGAAAACTAGTCCAAGCAAAAAGCGATAAAAAAGGTGTTGAGCTGAGCGCTGATGAAATTTTAGAAGTATTTAAAGAAAACTATTTTAATATTAGTGAAAAATTAAGCCTAATTGACTTTACACTAAGTTCAAAAAATAGTATTTCAAAATGTAAGCTAAAATACACTTATAACTCAAAAGAAATCACAAGCGAGGGTGAAGGAAATGGTCCAATTGATGCTTGTAAAAAAGCATTAAAAAAAGATTTTCCTATGGATTTTGTTATAAAATCATATTTTGAGCATTCATGTGGTGATAAAAGTACTGCAAAAGCTGTAGCATATATTGAAATTGTTCATGACAATAAATCTACTTTTGGAGTGGGGGCTGATAACGATATAGCTACTGCTTCAATTAAAGCCCTATTTTGCGCTCTAAATAGAGCTTTGCATTAATTGTCACCTTTTAAAAAAGTAACTCTTCGTCTGGTTTAGACTCATTGTCCACCCTTGGTGGTTTTGAGATTGGGCTAAAATATTCTTTTCTTTTTCCAATATTAACTTCAATAATACCATCAGGGGTTTCAAATTTTCTTTGTATTTGCGGATATAAGCGCAATACTCCTTCATAAAAACTTTTAAATGCTGGTCCAGCTATCTTACCACCAGTTTCGGATTTATGCATAGGAGTATTATCATCATTTCCAAACCAAACAACTGTTTCAATTGTTGGGGAATAACCAGCAAACCATCCATCTACATTATTGTTTGTTGTACCTGTCTTACCAGCTAACTCTATCCCTCTAGCTCTTGCACGCTTACCAGTCCCTCTGTTTATAGCATCTCTTAAAATAGTAGTCATAATAAAAGCTTGTGTAGGTTCAGTTATAAAGTGAGTTAATTCCTCTTTTTCATAAATAACTTGCGAGTTTTTTTCAACACTAAGTATAAGATTTGGCTCAACTTGGATCCCACGATTTGCAAAAGATGTATAATATTTTGCAAGTTGCAATGGTGAAAGAGAGATTGTACCCAATGAGATTGATAAGTCATGTGGAAGATTCTTTATTCCAAATTTTTCAAGCTGCTCAAGTAGTTGTTTTAGTCCAATTTCGTTTACAAGATTTATAGTAGCTAAGTTTCTTGAGTGAACAAGAGCTTCTCTTAAAGAGATAAGACCTTTATAGTTTTTGTCATAGTTTCTTGGTTTCCATTTTACCTCTTCACCATTTTTTTCATAGGTATAAGTTCTAGATACATCTACTAGTTTTGTAGCTCCACTAAAGCCTAAATCAATTCCAACTTGATAAATAAATGGTTTAAAAGCAGAACCTGGTTGACGACGACCTTGAGTTGCACGGTTATATGGACTTATTTTATAATCAACACTTCCTACAAGAGCTAAAATATTTCCTGTTCCTACCTCAAGTGATACTAATGCACCATTTAATAAAGATGTATTTATATCTTGTGATATCTTCAAATTTGGATTTTTTAAAAGTATTTTTTGTTGTTTTATTTTGTATTCTTGCACGCGAATTAAAGATTGCTCATAGGCATCTCTTAGTGATTTTCTTGCTACTTCTTGGAGTCTTAAATCTATAGATGTATATATATCATATCCACCTGTTTTAATATCATCAAAACCAATTTTTTTCATTCTGCGTACTACTTCATCAACAATAAATGGAGCTTTATTTTGTGTTAATGTCTCGTCATAAACAGTTGGGTTTTCTTGCACAGATTCATGATATTGGGCTTCATCTATCCAACCCAAAACTTTCATTCTTGATAATACCCTATTTGCCCTACCCATTGAGATGTCATAATTTTTTGTTGGAGCATATGCGCTTGGAGCTTTTGGTAATCCAACAAGGATAGCTATCTCTTTTAGAGTTAAATCGTTAAGTTTTTTATGAAAATACCCATCAGCTGCCGTTTTGATACCATAATATCCATGCCCATAATAAATCTCATTTAAATAACGCTCTAAAATTTCCTCTTTTGTTAAATATCGCTCTAACTTTAGTGCATATATAGCTTCTTTTATTTTTCTACTTAGCTTTTTTTCTCTAGTAAGTAACTTATTTTTAACTAGCTGTTGAGTGATTGTACTAGCACCCTCAACTGCACTACCAGCTTTAATAACTTTTACAGCTGCACGAAAAATTGCATCTATATTTATACCAGGATGTTCAAAAAATGATGTATCTTCAATAGCTACAAGAGCTTCAATTACCCGCGGAGGTATTTCGTCAAATGTAGCATAATATCTATGTCTTTTATAAAAAATATTAGCTATTTTTTTTCCATCTTTATCATATATTCGTGTGGTTTGAGTTGGTTTGTAGTCTAAGAGTGAAGATATTTCATAATTAAAACTAATTAAAAAATAACCTAAAATCAAAAATGGAGCTAATATAATAAGTAAAACAGATACAAAAAATATATTTTTGATTTTAACTCTTTTTATCATTTTCTAAATTTCCTATTTGTAAAACTTGCTTCAATTAAGTTTTTTGTATATATAGCATCTGGGCTAACTAAAATATCTTGCATTTTACCATATTCAACCACACTCCCATCTTTTATGATACAAATATCTTCACATAAACTTTTTGCGGAGGAGATATCGTGAGTTACAAAAAGAATTTTAAAACCTAAGTCTTTTTGTAGTTTTTTAAGTAGTTCAAGTATTAGCGTTGTATTTTTTGGGTCAAGTGCTGTTGTTGGTTCATCAAGCATTAAAAGCTTTGGCTTAGAAGAAAGTGCCATCGCTATTGCAATTCGTTGAAGTTGCCCACCTGAAAGTTCTGGTGCGAATCTATCTAATAACTCTATATCTAAATCAACTTGCTTAAATAGTTCATATATTTTATCTTGTGGTATAAAAAATTGTTTTCTTATTTTTGTGAGTGGGGAGAGTGCTGTAAATGGATTTTGAGGAACAAAACCAATAGTTTTACCCGCTATTAGTTCAAAATCTGCATCACTCCTTAACTCACACTCCATTGATGATGGAAGCATATTTAAAAGTGCTTTTAGGGTTAGACTTTTTCCGCTACCACTTTGACCAATAAGGGCTAATGATTTGTCTATTACAAAATCTATATCTACTAAAGTTTTTTTTTCAAAACATACTTTAAGTTTAGATATTTTCATTTAATTATTTTAACCAATTTTTTACAAAGTTCTATTAGTTGAACTTCGCTTTGTCCTAACCTTGCAATAAGTCTAATTATCGCTCGCTTGACTGTTGGTTGACGAATTCCACCAACGCTAAATCCAGATGCTAAAAGCTCATCTTTAATTTTTGTTACTTTTTGATTGTCGCCTATTAAAATTGGAACTATTAAACCATCTATTTTTATACCTAATTCTCTCTCAACTATCATCTGTCTAACTCTTATTTCATCTTTTATAATCTCTTGATTTTCAATTATATACTCTAAAGATTTTTTAGCCAAAAGTGTATCATAAAGTGAAAGTGCAGTAGCATATATGATAGGTTTCGCTCGATTTATGAGATACTCTATAATATGATTTGATGCTAATATAAATGCTCCAAAACTACCATATGCTTTACCTAAAGTTCCCATCTTTATATGGTTTGGCTTTATCTCAATGTTATAATAATCAAATACACCCATAAGATTGTGCCCAATAACTCCGCTACTATGAGCTTCATCAACTATAAGTAGCGCATCTTCTGCCTCAGCTATTTTAAAAACCTCTTCATCACACAAATCACCATCCATTGAGTATATCCCCTCAACTGCAATTAATTTTCGTTTTGCATGTGAAAATTGTTTTAACAACTCTTTTAAATCATCCATATCATTATGCTTAAAAAATACTACTTTTACGGACTCTAAATTTGTAGCCAATACTCCTGAAGCATGGTATAACTCATCCATAAAAAGAATGTCGCCTTTACGAACAAGTGATTCTATCAAAGCTATATTTGCATTAAATCCACTGCCCATAACTACACAGTTTTCAAAACCATTAGCTTTACTCATAATATCTTCAAAATCTTTATGTATTTGATGATATCCGTTAATAAGCATAGAGGCTTTTGGGGCGTGAACACTTAGTTTTTCTAACTCTTTGCATGTCTGCTTATGTAACTCTTTTTTGTGAGCTAACCCCAAATAATCGTTTGAAGAAAAATCTAAAACATTATCATTTGTAACTCTTCTAGTGCGAAATCTATTTGATTTTTTAAGTGCTTTTATCTCATTTTCATAATAATTCATTTGAATGTGCCCCCTGCGGGTATAAATCTCTTTAAAAGCTCAGTATTTAAACCCATAGCAGTACTCTCATTCCCGCGAACTTCTTTTATATACTTTTTGCAAAATCCCTCAACCATACATGCTCCAGCTTTACCACGCCATTGCCCACTATCTATAAACATATTTAAATCATCCATATCAAACTTTTTAAAAACATAATCAGTTGAGCTAATATCTATAAGTTTAATTGAGGAGGATTGATAAATCATACAAGTAATTATACTTGTTATGCTTGCACTTTGTGTCATTAAAATTTTTCTAGCATCATCTTCATCTTGTGCTTTACGCAAAATTTGAGAATGGGCACTAACGACAGTATCTGCAACTAAAAGAGGATATTCTTCATATCCAAAAGCTTTTAAGTTTGCTTTATATTTTCCCAATGTTGCTTGATATACAAAGTTTTTAGGAGTAAGTGCGACAATAGAGTCCTCATTAAAATCAACACTTTGTTGAATAAAATCTATATTTGCTTTATTAAGAAGTTTTGCACGAGTAACAGAACTAGAAGCTAATCTAATCATCTGATAAACTCCACTAACTCTTTTATAACATCTTTATATTTTTCTTTTTTCCAGTTATTAAAAGATGGATGGGGGACTCTTAAAACCTCTTTAAAATAATTTTTATTTATTACACTATCAAAAGCATCTTGGGCAAAATTACCACATAAGAGTATTTTTTTTTCTTTTTGCAAAGACAGCCTACTCTTAAAATCATTCATCATCTCTTGTATGATTTGATTTACTGGATTGGTTGTTTTTCTAGGTTTTGGATTTTGACGGATTTTTTCAAAAAAATTCATCTTATTTTCTATTTTATCTAACTCTTTATAAGCTGACATCTGTAAAGGATAATTGCAAACATTTATTATTCCAATATTTGTAATTTTTTTCTCAAAAACCAACTTACCAAATGCTTCTTCTATGCTAAATAAAATTTTTGCTATATCCTTGCCACTTTTTCCTGCAACTGGATATCCATTTTTAACTTCCTCTGTATGTGGAGATTCTAAAACAAATATTATCTTATTATCCATATCTAACAAGTCATCTACAAAGTAATTTTTTAGTTTTTCATACAACATTTTTTATACTTCTTTGAGCTTCCACAAGGGCAACTCTCATTTCGCTGTATTTTTGAGTTAAACAGCTCCCCACTAGCATATTTCCACATGCCATTTGCCTCAATAAAATTACTTTTTTCATGCAAAAGATGGATTAGGCCATTTTCTTCAAAATAAGCTTTAAATTCAACGCTATTACCTTTACAAGTAATAACATCCAATTTTAGCCATTGTGTGTTTTCATAATGAGTCATGTCATAAGAGATTGGTTGCAAAGTGGTAGTATTTAAGTAATTTGCATCTTTATTTACAAAAGCCTCATACCTATTTCGCATTAATTGCTCAGGTGTTGAAGGATTTTTGTAATTAAAATTCATCTAAATTAAAGCCCTAAGAAAGAGCTTGTGTTATATACTTAAGAGCTTCTTCTTTTGCTTTGGGTAATTTAGTTTTATCTTTACCGCCAGCTTGTGCGAAATCTGCACGACCACCACCACCGCCACCTAAAATAGGTGCAATTTTCTTAATCCACTCACCAGCTTTAGCATTTGCATTAGCTACACCACATGCTATAAGAACTTTATCGCCCTTTACTTGAAAGAGCATAGCGCAAAGTTTCTCATTTTGATTTTTTAGCTCATCAATTTTTTCTTTAATATCGCCAACAGGATACTCTTCAATCACAACAGATACACCATTAATCTCACTTGTTGTAATCTCAATCTTTGAGCTCTCTTGTGCATCTTTTAGTTCAGTTTTTAATTCTGAAATATTTGATTTTAATCTTGAAATTCCAGCTATTACATCAAGGTTTTTAACTTCAGCTTCAACTCGCTTGAGCATCACTCTTTGCTCGCAAAAATACTCATAAGCAGCATGACCAACAACAGCTTCAATACGGCGAACACCAGCTGATACCCCACTCTCTTTTGTAATAATAAATGAGCCTATTGCTGAAGTGTTTTTAACATGAACCCCGCCACATAATTCAACTGACGCATTCTCAAAACTTACAACACGAACATCATCTCCATACTTCTCACCAAATTGAGCTTTTGCACCACTATTTTTAGCAGATTCTATATCCATAATTTCAGTTTTTGTATCTATTGCTCTTGCAATTTCAAGATTTACACGCTGTTCAATCTCTACTAACTCTGCATGTTCAAGTGCTTTTGGATGTGAAAAATCAAAACGCAGTTTTGAGGCTTCATTTAATGAACCAGCTTGTGAGATATGCTCACCTAAAACATCAAATAAAATTGCATGAAGCAAATGTGTAGCTGAATGATGTTTGATAATCTCTAAACGAGAACTATCTACTTTAGCCTCAACAATATCACCAACTTTTAAAAATGAATTTACTTTAATATGTGAAAGATTTAAACCGAAGAATTTTTTGGTATCTATCACTTTTGCAAAGTTTAGCAACTCACCCTCATCTCCAGTTTGCCCACCACTCTCAGCATAAAAAGGTGTATTGTCTAAAAGTACCCATCCTCTTGAATCTGCTGCTAATGAATCAACGCTTTTAAAATGTGAATCAAGTAAGCTTAAAACTTTTGAGCTAACCTCTAAAGTATCATAACCAACAAAATTATTTTCTTCAAATTTTTCTAGTAACTCTTTAAAATCACCACTCTGCGCAACATCTCCGCTACCTTTCCAAGCAGCTTTTGCACGAGTGCGTTGCTCAAGCATCAACTCTTCAAAAGTTACACTATCAAGTTTTAGATTTTTCTCTCTAAGCATATCTTGTGTCAAATCTAATGGAAAACCAAAAGTATCATAAAGTTTAAATGCAACTTCACCTGAAAATATCTCTTTTGTATTTTTAAGTTCAGCATTAAAAAGTTCTATTCCAGATTCAATTGTTTTGAAAAATCTTGCTTCTTCAAGTTGAATTTGTTCTTTTACAACATTTGCTTTTGTTTTTAAATAATCATATTCGCTACCCATAATATCCACAACTGTATCAACCAATTTATACATAAAAGGTGTGCGAAATCCAAGCAAATAACCATGACGAACTGAGCGACGTAAAATACGACGAAGGACATATCCTCGACCCTCATTCGAAAAATTTATACCCTGAGATAACAAAAATACTGATGTACGAATATGATCAGCTATAACACGATAAGAGGTTCCACTTTTATATTCATATTTTTTGCCAATAAGTTCTTGCACTAAATTTATAATTGGCATAAATAGTGAAGAATCATAATTTGATTGCTTACCCTCTTTAATAGCTACAACACGCTCTAGTCCCATCCCTGTATCAATAGATGGTTTTGGAAGTGGACTCATCTCTCCAGATGCTTTGCGGTCATATTGCATAAATACAAGGTTCCATATCTCTAAAAATCTATCACCCTCTCCACCTAAATAATCCTCATTTGATGAAAAATTATCGCTTCCTTGGTCATAAAAAATCTCAGAACATGGTCCACATGCTCCAGTATCCCCCATAGACCAAAAATTATCAGCATCGCCAAGTCTTTTTATGCGATTTAGCGGTACATGCTTTTGCCAAAGTTTTTCAGCTTCATCATCACTATCATGAACTGTAACCCAAAGTTTTTCAACTGGAAGTTCAAGATTTTTAGTTAAAAATTCCCAAGCGAAATCTATAGCTTCTTCTTTAAAATAATCTCCAAAACTAAAATTACCAAGCATCTCAAAAAATGTATGGTGGCGTGCAGTATGTCCTACATTTTCTAAATCATTATGTTTTCCACCAGCGCGCAAACAAGTTTGACATGAAGTAGCACGAGGGTTTGATGGGGCTGGAATTTCGCCTGTAAAAATCGACTTAAAGGGAACCATCCCTGCATTATTAAAAAGCAATGTAGCATCTTGGGGAACCAATGGCGCCGATGCTATTCTTGCATGATTTTTTGATTCAAAAAACTTTAAAAATTCTTCTCTAATATTCATTAATATTCTCGTATATAAAATTATGCGATTATATCTAAAAATAATGTTATTACTGTTTAAGGTGCCCTTATTGCTAAAATTAATTTTAATCTTTTATATTTTATTAGTTAAAATGATGTATACTTTTTAAAGTAACTATGTTAAAAGGATTCAATATGACTGTTTCAAGTACAACATCTCTAACAAACAACAGTATAAATCTAAATTCTAATCTAACTAAATTGTCTTCAGGCTCGAGGATTAATAGCGCTGCAGATGATGCATCTGGTATGGCAATTGCAAATGCAATGTCTGCCCAAGTTCGTGGACTTGGACAAGCTATACAAAACTCAAATAATGCTATAGGTATGGTACAAATAGCTGATGGGGCTATGCAAGAATACTCCAGTATTGTAACTGATGTAAGAGGTTTAACACTAAAAGCGTCAAGCCCAATTATGAACAGTAGCAACAGAGCTATTATACAAAATGAGATAGATGCTCTGCTCTCATCTGCAAACAATATCATAAATACAACTTCTTACAATGGTATGAGTTTATTAAGAGGGGATAATGATTTCACATTTCAAACTGGCGCAAATGCCGGAGAAAACATTGATATAAATTTTGGAAATGCATCTTCAATATTACCAAAGGTAGATGTTTCTAACGCTACTAGTATAGAGGATAGTTTAAAAAATATTGACAGCGCTCTAGAATCTGCTGGAATTATTATGACAAACTTAGGAGCAGGACAAAATGCCTTAGAATCTAATGTAAGAAATATATCTGTATCTCAAATCAATACCGCTTCGGCAGAGTCTCAAATCAGAGATTTAGATTTTGCCGCAGAGAGTGCAAATTTTAATAAAAATAAGATTTTAGATCAAACTGGCATATTTGCTTTAGTACAAAAAAATGTTGTTCAGGCTAATGTTTTAAAACTATTTCAATAGTTCTGTCATCCTCAGCTTGACTGAGGATCTAAGTTATAAATAGTTTAGTTCATCTTTTATTTTTATATCTTTATATACTTGCTTAAAAATTTTAGTAGCAAGTCCATCACCTAGTTTAATTACTTTTTTTTCTTCATTTACTATCGGTGTAGTTCCGTTTCCACAACTAGGACTCTTTGATTTTAGAACTATTTTTTGCACACTTGGATGCAGTTTTACAAATGATTTTATCTCATCTTCTAAAAGTTGTGTAACATCCCTGTTTGTATCATTACTGATTATTTTGTTTACTCCATCTATCTCGAGTACACTTATTTTCTCTCTTGGAGTTCCAAAAAGAGGTGCTTCAGGACAAAAAGGGATGATTTCATCGTTGCTAAACGCATCAACTATCTTTAAATCTTTTTTAGTTTTACCATCATATCTGCATAGATACCCAAGCAAACAAGCAGAAATAATGACTTTTTTCTTTAGCATATAACTACTGATTTTATCTCTGTGAACTCTTCAATTGCATATTTTGGACCCTCACGCCCTACTCCACTAAGTTTTACACCACCATATGGTTGAATATCAAAACGAAGTGTTGGCATATCATTTATAACAATACCACCAGCATTAAGTTCAGATATTGCTCTTTTTGTAAGATCTAAATCATTTGTAAATACAGAAAACTGTAAACCATAAGGTGAATTATTCATACGAGGAAGGGCATCATCAAAACCATTAACTTTAACAAGAGAGACTATTGGAGCAAATACCTCTTCACAAACTATAGCCATATCATCACGCACATCTGCCATTACACATGGATAAAATATTCTACCATCAATTTTTGGTTCAAGTAATGCACGAGCACCCTCATCTATAGCACTTTGCACCCAACTCATAGCACGCTCACATGATTCAGCATCTATAAGTGGTCCCATAAAAGTATCATCATCATAAGGGGAACCAACTACTAATTTTTTAGACTCATTTGCCATCTTAGTAGCAAACTCGTCATAAACCGAAGCATCTACATAGATTCTTTGAAGTGAGATACAAACTTGACCAGAGTTTACAAAAGCACCAAGAGCACAACGAGTGGCTGCTAAATCTAAATCTGCACTATCTGAAATAAATGTAGCAGCATTTCCACCTAGTTCTAAACCTATTTTTTTAATCCCTGCACTTTTAGTAACAATATCTCCAACAGGGACACTGCCTGTAAAACTTATAGCACGAGGTATATCAGATGTTATAAGTGCTGAGCCAACTTCAGCATCTCCATAGACTACACTTAAAGCATCTTTTACAGCATACTCACTCTCTATAAATAACTTAGCAAATTTATAAGCAGTTAGTGGTGCTTCTGGTGTTGGTTTTAACACAACCGTATTACCAGCAACTAAAGCAGGGGCTAATTTATGAGCTACTAGGTTTAGCGGAAAATTAAAAGGTGTAATTGCTACAACAACCCCTACTGGTTCGCGAGTAAAAAATGCCATTGTTTTTTTACCACTTGGCATTGCATCTGTGTTTATGGTCTCACCATGCATAGTACGCATAGTCTCAGCACTAAGTGTTACAGTCTCAATACAACGCTCAACCTCAATCCTAGCAAAAGTGATAGGTTTTGCTACTTCATCAGTTATAGTTTGAGCTATATCTTCTTTTTGTTCGCGAAGTTTAGAAGCTACATCTAAAAGCCAGTTACATCTTTGAGATAGCGTAGATTTTTTGGCTTCAACGCATGCCTCTTTGGCAATTTTTAATGCTTTTTGTGCATCATGTTTAGTACATATTGGAGCAGTAGATACTACCTCTCCACTATATGGACTTACCCTATCGCTAGTATGCTCTTTAGCAACTTCATCTGAACCAAAAAATATTTTTGCGCTTTTCATTTAATTTCCTTCACTAGAACATGTTGGTTTTATTAGGAAATTATACCATTTTCGTAGTAGATATCAAAACTATAAAAAGATTAAAAAGATCACTTATCGTTTTAATGTAATAGAAATCTATCCTACATCTCTAATAATAACTCCTTCATACATTGAAATAAACAAAGGTTCAGCACTAAAAGAGGAAAACACAGTTATACATGCTTCTTATAAAGAAGTCACATCTGAAGAAATAGAAGTTTTAGTTTATCATGATAGAAGACTGCAATTTTAACATTACTAAAATGTTGGAAATGGAGAAATGAGAAAATTTATACTTACCGCTTTACTAATATCAACTCTCTCAGCAACCACAACTTAAGTTATAACATTTTCAGTTATTATACTCACAATAAAAAGAATAGATAAAAAAGGATTCTATCATGATAAAAAATACAATAATAAGTTTAGCAGTAATATTACTATTAAGTGCATGTAGTGGAGATGATTCTACAGATACAACAGCAGAGACAAACACAACAACTCAAAAAACAGTAGTTATTAACGGACATACACTTCCACCAGTTCCTGACAAAATACTAAATGATTCAACACTTTTAGGGATAGATTCTAATGACAATGGTGTTAGGGATGATGTTGAGATTTGGATATATGAGACATACCAAGATAAACACCCTATACATATAGATATTGCTATGCAGGCTGGGAGGGCTTGGCAGAAAGTTTTGGAGGATCCTAGTAGGGCTATTGAGATTCGTCCTATTATAAGTGCAGCTTCTAGTTGTGAGGCATATTACAAAGTATGTATTAAGCAAGATAACCCATTATATATAAAAAGAGAAGATGAGATAATTAATTCATTTTTTGTTGAAGAACTTTTTTTTAATACGGATAATCGGAATCAAGCATTTTTAACATATGACAAGTTACTTAGTGGAGGTAGTTATACTATTCCATGGTGTAGTGAAAAAGAACAATTATGTGATTTTAATACAACTAAATATGAGGAATAAAATGAAAAAAGCCATAGGCAAGTTCGACTACGCCTACAACTCCACCCACGGCATAACAGCCGACCTATTTGAGTCTTTACTTCAAAAAGCAGATGAGAGTTCAGTTGTTTTTTCAATCTGGAATGGGTTTAAAGTACTTATTGGTAGGTTTATTCCCTACTCAGATAAAATAATTAAAATACTTCAAGAGTGGAGTAACAATGTAGAAAATACAGATTTAATAATACAAATAGCTGCTTACAAAAGTCGTCACGATAGTGTCACCATATGCTAAATGACAGAAGAATAAATAAAATATGCTATAATACATCACTACACAACTACACAAAGGAGTAAATTATGCATAGATTAAATTTAACAATAGATGAGGACCTATATGAACAAGCAAGAGCATTCAGTTTTATTAAAAAAAAATCAATTTCTCAGATGATTAGAGAAAGTTTAAGTGAATATATTTTAAAAAACAGTAAAACAAAACAACAAGCTGACTTAATACTTGAAGCAGATGATGAAAAGGAAATTTTATCTATATTAGCAAATGAAGATTTTACTTCAAATAATGATTTTAAAAGTAAATTTAACTTATGAAAATATCATATTCTAAAATTTTTGAAAAGAAATTTTCAAAATACGATAGAAAACTTCAAGAAAAAATATTTAATGCAATTGAAAACTTACCAGATGGTGATGTCAAAAGGTTGACAGGTAATGAGATACCTCCAATCTACAGAATTAGAATATCAAAATATAGAATATTACTTCATATGAATGAAAAAGAGATACAGATATTAAAAATTGATAGCAGAGGCGATATTTACAAGCAATAAAATTGTTTAAGGGCTACACCCCCTTGCCGTTGAATCTCCACTTTTATGATATGCCTCTTTATCTGTTAATAACATCATAGTAAAACCTTTTTACAAACAAAGCATTACACTACTAATGGAACTCTCTGAACAATTAGCCAGTAGATTCCAAGTTATCATACCCTTGTGGTACAAGCTTGGAATGACGGAGATAGCGTAGTTCATATTTAATCAATACATAAGAACACAAAGATACAATTACATCAATTAAAAATACTTTAAAATAAAAAAGGACAAATAATGAAACTTCAACAAAGAGTAACTTTAATTCTAATAACCCTATTTTTAACTCTTTTTATCTCAGCATGTAGTAGTGATAGTAAACCTCTCATACAAGATAAACAACTAAACGTAATAAGTGGTGATGAGATAAATATAAAAGCTAT
>JAKISX010000023.1 GCA_021648405.1 Sulfurimonas sp.
GTGATTATGTAGCTTGACCAAACTATACGCTTCCAACTGGTGGGACTGCTAAATTTTACTCTCCACTAGGAGTTGAAAATTTTATGAAAAAAACTTCTATTATCTCTTTTTCAAAAAAAGGTATAAACGAGATAGGCGAAGCGTGCGCACTCATAGCAAATACAGAGGGATTGACTGCTCACGAACAATCAGTAAGGGTTAGATTAGACTAATTAATGCTTTTGACATACAACATATGTCTAGCATATATGAAAATTATAAGAGGTATTTAATTAGAGTTGATGGATTTCTTAGAACAAATATTTCTGATGTTAAACTAGGATTAAATCACAAGTATGGATTTAAATATTTTGATGGTGAAGGGGTTTGTTTTAGTCTTGAAATACAAGGACAGGAGATATCTTAGTACATAGGTATTTTTAAACTATTTATTTTTATTAGATAAAATTCCATAAAAATTTTAATCTTTGAAGGCATTGGATGTATAATACGATAAAGAATATTGTAGATAGTAATAAATTTAAAAACTTCATTATCGCTCTTATAGTTTTAAATGGTATTACAATGGGGTTTGAAACTTCAAGAGATATTATGTATGAATATAGTTTATATATAAATGGTTTTGATAAGTTTGTTATTATCACTTTTACAATAGAGATAATTCTTAGAATATATGTATATAGAGTCTCTTTTTTCAAAGACCCATGGAGTTTGTTTGATTTTTCTATTGTTGCAATATCGCTAGTCCCTGCTAGTGCTGGGCTAGAGATTTTAAGAATATTAAGAGTATTTAGATTACTTAGACTTATAACTGTAATACCTCAAATGAAAAAAGTTGTAGTAGCCCTTGTTAGCGTAATACCAGGGATGGCTTCTATAGCAGCACTTATCACTTTAATATTTTATATATTTGCAATTATGGCTACACAGCTTTATCGCGATACATTTCCCCAATGGTTTGGTACTTTAGGTGAATCTTTTTATTCATTATTTCAAATAATGACATTAGAATCATGGTCTATGGGTATAGTTAGACCGATAATGGAGGTGCATCCAAATGCTTGGATATTTTTTGTTCCATTTATATTTATAGTTACATTTATTATGATAAATCTTATAATAGCTATTGTAGTTGATGCAATGGCTGCAATAAACAAAGATGAAGAGAGTAATATAATAGAAGAAGTACATAAAAATGAATACCATACAAAAGATGAGCTTTGTAAATTAAGAGATGATATTAAAGAGTTAAAAATATTGCTATTGGCTAGTTCTAAAAATTAGCCCACCACATCCTAAGATACAAACCAAGAGTGCTTGTATATCCCACATCCCTAAAGACAATATTTTTGTTTTTATCATATATTATGGTTGTTGGAAATACTGTAACATCAAATTTGTTTGTTATATAGCCATCGCTATCGTTTATTACATTATAGCTTAGTTGATTTTCTTTTAGGTATTGTTTTATTTGTTTGTCGCTGCCTGAATTATAAGCAATAGTTAATACCTCATAGTTTTTAGAAATTTTTTGAATATTGCTTGCTTGTAATTTACAAGAAGGACACCAGGTGGCCCAAAAATAAACCATAATAATCTTATCTTTAGGCATTGCATATTTTATGTTGCTTAAAAGGGTTGCAGATTCTATATTTAATGAGCTTTTATTTAAATCTATACTCCTATAAGCACTTAACGCATTAGCAAATATTGTTATTAAAATAAAGAAAAAAATTATCTCTTTAAAATAATGCTTAATTTTTTTCAAAATATACCTTTGACAGCATCTCTTTTAGCCAAAAGAGTAAGTTAATACTGCTATTTTAAATAAGCTTTTATAATCTCTTGACGCTCTAGTGGTCGATCCCCACCATTTCTGCCCATAGTAGCAACATTGTTTAATTTTTTAATTGTATCCATTGAGCTTGGCGTAGCTTGACCAAAAATAGTGTGATTTCCATTTAGCCATGGTGTTTTTGCTGTTGTAATAAAAAATTGACTACCATTGGTATGCGCTCCAGCATTTGCCATCGCAAGCACACCAACTTTGTTAAATGTTTTATCTTTATATTCATCTTTGAAATCTTTTTTCCAAATACTCTCTCCACCGAGTCCAGTCTCAGTTGGATCACCACCTTGAATCATGAAATTTCTAATAATTCTATGAAATGCTACACCGTTATAGTATCCATTTTTTATGTGTGTTGTGAAGTTTTCAACTGCTAATGGTGCAATCTCTGGAAATAACTCTAGTTCAATTATGCCTTGAGTAGTCTCTAGGACTGCTATTTGATTTGCATCTTTTGCCATTAGGTTTATCGATAGTAGTATTAGTATTATACTTAGTAATTTTTTCATTTTCTCTCTTTTTTATTGTTTAAATATCGTTTTAAGAGTATTAATATTATCACACTCTAATTCATATATAAGATACACTTTTTCATTAGCTAAATTTATCGCATAACCTAATTCATCTTGAGATAACTCATAGATATCTAAGATTATAATTATATCAGCTCTTTGAGCATTTATACTGTTAATATCACTTAAAAATATAGAACTTGAATCTTGATCAATAATTTTTTTAGAACTATCAAGAACTACCATCTTTTCTTTTAGAGAAACATTAAGACATTTTAATATACTTGGTTTAGTAGTATTATTGCAGATTATTAAAATTTTTTTTGATTTTTCAAGTTTTGTATATTCTAACAATAATTTTACTAGCTTGGCTAGAGGGTTTGACTTAATAAATTCAATTTTTAAATCGTGTTTTTGAAATTTATTTGTTAATTTAAAATTTATATCAACTTCATGTTTTGAGTTTATTAAAGAGATCTTCGACCTATTTTTAATGCTTAAAAGATAATCTAAAAACTCTTCTTCAAGTAGATTAGAATCATCGCATAGTATATAATCACTAATAACTTGTGATTCTTTAAATTTTTGAGGGGTAATGACGCTTACAGAGGTTATGTCAACACTTACAATTGAGTATTCTACTAGATTCATTAGACTAGCTTTTACTAAATCACAACTAAGCGTGGTTGGCTCTATTATTGTTACACTGGTGTTTCTGTCTTCAAGTTTAAGTAGTATTGATTTAAGCATTAAAGCGCTTGTTTTACCAGATAAACTAAGTCCATCAAGACTTTCCACATCGTAATCTCTATTTAAAATAAATTTTTGTTGCTCATCACTGGCTAATTTAACAGATCCATCTAAGTCCAAAATTAGAAACTGCGTTAATAAACTTGCCATCAATATTTCAGTATCTGGCATGTGAAAACTTTCATTTTTTACAGACTTTAACTTGCTTAAAATTTCATCATCATTTGTATTATTAAAGATGATTTTTTCACTTGGTAACAATGTTTTTTTTTCATCTTCTAGATGCTCATAATTAGCTAAACTCAAATTTTGAGTTAATAAAAAGTTAAATATATTAATAGAATAATTATGAATTACTTCATCAATTTTTTTTTGAATAAAATTTGATGTATTTTCATAAGAGAGCGAATCTTTTGATTTTTGAGCGTTAGGTCGTTTCTCAATTTTATGTGAATTTAGTTCGTTATAGTCCCAACTTTTGTCTTCAAGAAGGTAAATTCCACGAAATGGGTCTAGAATCATAAAAGAGATAAATATATGATCGTCACGATGATATAAGGTTATATTTTCATATATTAGATAGTTATTTTGCTTACATAATAATTTTAATTTATTAACTAAAATAGAGTTATGAGGATGTAGGTTTGTTTTTTTTGTCTCTTTTTTAAATAAAGAGTTAAAAAATTTTGAATTCATAAGATTTAGATTTCTAATTGCCACTTTCAAAGTAGCAATTAAAATTTATTTACCAGCGGCAACACGGTCTTTAAGACCTTTGCCAGCTTTAAATTTTGGAACCATTTTATCTTGAGTTGTATAAGTTTTATCAGTACCTGGTACTTTACCACTTTTACCTTTTTGTAGTGCTGCAGAAAAACCACCAAAACCTACTAAAGAAACATCTTCTTTTTTAACTAATGCAGATGTGACAGCATCCGTAAATGCTTTAATTGCTTTTTCAGCTTCAACTTTAGTTTTGTACTCACCACTTGCTTGAACTAGTTCTACAAATTCTGCTTTATTCATGAATTTACCCTTAGATTAATAATTTTTTCCGAAATTATATATTGATACATATTAAATATAAAACCAATAAATAATTCAGCTAAAGACACTTTATAGTTTATTTGCTTAAATTTTTCTTCTTTTTATTGAAAAATTGCATAAATTTGGATATTTTTGTATTTTTATCTCCTGTTTTAGCTACTTTTAAAGAATCTGTTATGTGATAACCATTTTGTTTAAATATGTTAAAAGAGTTTTCATTGGACTCAATTGATAAAAAAACATCTTCTAAAGCATCTCTTTCATTGGTTGTAAGTGTATCCATTTTTATCCCTCTAATTTATTTATTTTTCTAACAGCTCTAATAATTTCATCATCATCGAGCTTGCCTAACATTTTTATAACACTAGCAGCAGCTTGAGGTTTTGCTCTTCCTAACTTCCAATCTTGATATGTACGCATAGATAATCCCAATGACAGAGCCATATCTTTTAAAGATATTTTACGACCATTATTTTGAGATTCTATAGAATTATGAAGAATATTAAATAAATCATTTATTTGCATTTGAAAATTATACGGAATAAATACTTAAATATACATTTAACTAATATTATTATGCAGTATATAAGTATTAATATGTGTAATAACATATATAAAATATAGTATAAGTACATTTTAATTGTATTTACTAAGCTTAATACACGGTAAACCGTATACTAATTATAAAAAAAATTATTGTTTGAAAGTGATTTTTATATATCTATTGAAATATTTACAGGTTTTAAGATAATTAGATCTTCTTTTACCTCAATGCAGAAATCTTCATAGTGCCTAGCATCTGTTTTATATATAAGATTTTTATTGTTTTTTAATGCAAAATGAATGGTATTTAGCCCTCTGAATGGTTTTTGTATTGTTATACTTGCGCTATCAACAGAATCATAAATATTATTTTTTTCAGTTATAAGTTTTTCAATTTCACTTTTGAATTTTCCTACTTTTGATTGATCGTGACGCTCTGCTTCTTCTAAATTGTATTTTAAATCTTCTATATCCTCATCTATGAATTCAATTTTTTTTGCAAGAATTGACACTTTTGATGGGTCTATTTGAAAAAGATTATCCTCTCCGCTAACTAAAGTTATATTTATGGAATCAGAAGCATAGACTTTTAAATTGCTTTTTACATGTTTTATATTTACATTTTTTGCATATATAGTTCCGTTTAAACAGGTGTCAATATTTACATTTGTTGCGTGAACTATGCCACCCTCCAAAAGCTTTATATCCGCTTTATGAGCACGAAGTGTCCCTTTATGCCTATTTATGTTCGCAAACTTAGCACTTTGTTTGGAAGTTTGATGTGTAGCTCCATCTATTGTTAATTTTGTAGCACTCAAATAGCTATTTGACCCTACAAAACCCTCTATATGAATTGTTTCACTTGAGAGTTCAACTCCCTCACCAATACTATCTTGAGTATAGTCTTTTTCTGATATAACAATCTCTATATTATTCTCTTCACTGTCAGATAATGTATCTTCAACTCGTTTTATTGTTGCTTTTTTGATTTTATGATCTACAAGCATTAGGTTATTAACTATATTTACATAACCTTTAGTCTTAGAGATATATAATATTTTTTCTTCACTTTCTTTTATGCTAATACTTACTTCATCAATATCATATTTTATGCTTTTAGAATTACCAATATTCGCACTATCAATAATTTTTCCAAAAGAATCTAAGCCATTTTTGCCAAATTGTGGCTTGATATATTCAGCTAAAAGCTCCTCAGCATCCACTTCACTTATACCATGTTCATTTTTTTTATTATCATAATGTAGCAATAACTGACTATGTCTTGTAATATTTGGCTTGATTGTTTCAATCAGTGGTAATTTTTTACTTTTTATAAATTTATCAGTAAAAAGATGTTTTGTAAATGATTTTAATTTAGATATATATAATTCATCAAAGATACCTATTAAAATATTATGCTTTACTTTTATTTTATCTATCTCATTTTTAAGCAATATATAGATATCTATAGGTTTATACAAACTATAAGGGATGTATGAGTTACTTTTGATAAGTATTTTTGGATTTATATTTATATCATCAAATTCAACTTCATATATTAGCTTTAATTTCGAATTTTCTTTTTTGAATATCTCTATGATATGAATTTGTTTAAATTCAAGATGATAATCAATCATTTTATCAAAAGTATCATAGTCTTGTTTAAATTTTTCATTATATTTTATGTAATTAACTTCATTTATAGATTTTGCAAATGTTACTGTTTGAAGAATTTTAAAGTCAAGTGCATCTACACTGATATCATTTTTTTTTGCAAATAATTCTAGCGTAGCTGATACATCTTTACTCTTAAATTTTGTAGCTTGCATCTTAGCTCCTACAGCGCTAATAAATCGCTATAGTCAAATTTTGAAAAATCTAAATAAAGCTTTCCGTTTTGTTCAATTATTCTAACATCACTACCTAATGCCTTTTCAAAGCGTTTTTTTATACTTTTTCTTTGAGATGATTTTAATTTTAATTTTTTTAAGTACTTTTTTAATTCAAGGATTTCAGGGGTATGCTCAACTTCATGGATAGTTTCGTTTTTATCAACTTGTATTTTTGCATTTACAAGTTCTAATATATTTTTTAGCTGTGTATCTTTGTATGAGTAAATCTCTTCTATTTTATCTCGCTCATCTCTTAACATCTGTTCTTTATCATCTATAAGTTTATCTACTTTATTTTCAAGTTGTTCTATTTTTTGTTTTAGGTAATTATTTTCTCTTTTATATAAAGCTAAAATTGTAGCTACAGTAGTTTTTGTTTTAGTTATTGTTTTTGTTTGAGTTGGTAATGGATTAATATCTTGAATGTCTTTAACAATTATATAGGTAATGCCCTCTTCTATTGTGTAATCTAATTTTTTTGAACGAATTTTTGATGTTACCATCTCTTTAGACATTTTAAATTTTTTTGAATATTCATCAATTGTTAATTTCATACTATTTCCATTTCGTGCAGTAAATTTTTATTTATTTTAGCATAAAAAGATTTTAAAAGTTCTATATAATATGCAATGCATTATAATAACGCAATAATTATAAACATAGGATGATTAATGGGTAAAGGTATTTTAGATTTAGTTAAACCGGGTGTGTTATTTGGTAATGATGTTGCAAAAGTTTATCAACATGCAAAAGATAATGGATTCGCAATTCCTGCTATAAATGTTGTAGGGACAGACTCTATAAATGCAATACTAGAAGCTGCGTCTTTAGTAAATTCTCCTGTAATAATCCAGTTTAGTAATGGTGGAGCGTCTTTTTATGCAGGAAAAGGGCTTAGTAATGAAGATGAAAAATCAGCAATAGTTGGTGCTGTAAGTGGAGCTATACATACTCATATGATGGCTGAAGCTTACGGCGTTGCTGTTATTTTACATACAGATCACGCATCTAAAAAAGTACTTCCTTGGATAGATGCACTTCTTGAGGCTGGTGAGAATTATTTTGCTTCACAAGGTAAGCCGCTATTTTCATCTCATATGTTAGATCTTTCAGAAGAGACTTTGTTAGAAAATGTCCTCACATGTAAAGCGTATTTAAAGAGAATGTCTATGATTGATATGAGTATTGAGATAGAGTTAGGTTGTACTGGTGGTGAAGAAGATGGTGTTGATAATACAGAGATGGATAACTCTCTTTTATACACACAACCAGAAGATGTAGCATATGCTTACGAAGAGTTGATGAGTGTATCTCCAAACTTTACTATCGCCGCTTCATTTGGTAATGTCCATGGCGTTTATAAACCGGGAAATGTATCTCTAACTCCTAAAATTTTAGATAATTCACAAAAATATATAGAGGAAAACTTTAAAACTTTAAGCAAACCTGTTAATTTTGTTTTTCATGGTGGAAGTGGTAGTGAAAAATCAGAGATACAAGAGGCTATTAGTTATGGTGTTGTCAAAATGAATATTGATACAGATACTCAATGGGCTACTTGGGCTGGGGTTAAAGCCTATTATGAGAAATATCACGACTATCTTCAAGCTCAAATTGGTAATCCAGATGGTGATGATAAGCCAAATAAAAAATATTATGATCCAAGAAAGTGGTTAAGAGCTGCTCAAGAAACCCTTGTTAAGAGAGTTGTAGAAGCATTTAAAGATTTAAATGCACTAGATAGAAACTAGACCTTTTACATTAAGGGTATTTAAAAGTTGATTTAATCTATTTTGATTAAATCTCCAAAAATGCTCTTTATCAAAATCTTCATCATTTTTTACAAGCTCAAACAATTCATCTCTACTTAAATCATTATTTTTTGATTTTATAATTTTTAAAATAATAGCTTCAAGCTTTTCTTGCGCTTCTTTAGTTGTATCATCATCTGCTAACGCTTTATTTGGTAAAAATGCATAAACTTTCCACATCCCAATAACTAAAAAGACAATAAAAAATATCATCATCCAAGTAGAAATATCAAATCCCATAAAAAAGCCTTTTTTGAATTGTGTTTTATCTAATAGATAATTTAGATAAAATTATAACATGAATGATAAAGTATTTGCAAAACCGATAAAAAAACAATTTGAATTTGATGAAGAGGTCGCTGCCGTATTTGATGATATGTTGAGTCGGAGCATCCCTTTTTATGAACAAAGCCAAGATATTACAAAATATTTCGCATTAAAAGCATTACAAAATGGTGGAATTATCTATGATTTAGGTTGTTCAACTGCAACTTTATTGATAAATGTAAAGAGAGAATTAAAAAGTGATGCTAAACTTGTTGGTCTTGATAACTCTGAAGCGATGTTAAATCAAGCTAGAAAAAAAGCTTTGGCATTTGGTGCTGAAATAGAGTTAAAAAATGCAGATATTTTAACATACGACTATGAAAAAGCAAATGTTTTTGTAAGTAATTATACATTGCAGTTTATTCGCCCCCTTGTTCGAGAAGAGCTTGTTAAAAAAATAGCATCGTCATTAAAAAAAGATGGTGTTTTTATATTTAGCGAAAAAGTTATATCACATCACCCAAAATTAAACAAAGATTTAATAGAGCACTATTATGATTTTAAAAAGGAACAAGGATATAGCGAATACGAAATTTCACAAAAAAGAGAAGCATTAGAAAATGTACTTGTACCTTATAGCGCAGATGAAAATATCAAGATGGCATTGAATTCTGGATTTTCGCACTGTGAAGCAGTTTTTCGTTGGGCTAATTTTACAACTTTTATCGCTATGAAGTAATATGTATAATTTAATAATTCGTCTTTTTTTAACTTATGTTATAATCGTTCTTAACAAAATGCTTTGGACTAAGGAGAATGGTCATGAGATTGTTATTACAAGAAGTCAATCTACTAAAAACTAAACTAAACTCACTCTGTGGTGATGCAAAACTTTACCTTTTTGGGAGTAGGGTTGATGATAGTAAAAGAGGTGGAGACATAGACTTGCTTGTTGTTTCAAAAGAGCTTACCAAAAAAGAATTAAGACTGCTTAGAGTTGATTTTTTTAAAGAGTTTGGAGAACAAAAACTCGATATTATTTTAGATGATGGTAGCTTTACAAACCCTTTTAACAAGCTAATTTTAAAAAAAGCTGTTTTGTTATGATGAAAGAAAAACTAGAGCAAGATTATTTGTTACTAAAAAAACAGCTTGCATGGCTAGAGATATCTTTAAATGAGTGTGAAATAATAGGTATTAAAGAAAAATATTCTATAGAAGAGTTTGGAAAATTTGAAACTTTATGTAGTAGATACAGTAGAGGGATTGACTTTTTAATAAGAAAAATATTTCGTTCATTAGATGAGTATGAATTTGAAAATCAAGGCACCTTAATAGATGTTGTAAATAATGCACATAAAAGAGGACTTTTTTCTGATATACAAGAGATGCGAATCATGAAAGATGTAAGAAACACCATAGCTCATGAATATATTGAAGATGAGTTAGTTGAGGTGTTTGAAGAGGTTTTAAACTATTCAGCTATATTGAAACAAATAATCAACACTACATTAAAGTATATTCAAAAGTTATAGCGTATATCTTCTTGAGCCATGAATACCCGTGGCTCTATTTTTGAACTTCGGTAAACATTTTTCTATGAAAAATATTCCCTGCGTTCAAAGCCATGGGCATCACCAAACATTGCTTTTTGGTTTTGTTTCTTCTTCTTCAAAAAATTCACCAATAGCTTTATATGTAACTATGTCATCATCTCCACATTTTTTATGGTAGTAACCTTGCATATCATAATACTCTTTGCAATCTGAATAATATTTTGCAGAGATTCCATGTTTGTTTATACATCCGCTGAAGTTCAGAGATATAACAATAAGTGTGATAATTAATAAAATTCTTTTCATGTTAATAAAGTTAGCAAAAATCATACCTTAAAGCTTTTAGTAGTTTTGCAAAACTGAGTTAAAAAACACTCTTCACATTTCGGATTTTTAGCTTTACAGATGTAGCGACCAAAAAGTACCATCCCTTGATGGAGAGCTTGAAGATTATTTTTAAATTTTTTAACAAGTGTAGCCTCTGTTGCGGTAGCAGTTTTGTCATCACTTAAACCCAATCTATGAGATACACGAAAAACATGGGTATCTACAGCCATAAGATTAGCCCCCGTATATTCTATCATCACAACATTCGCAGTTTTTTGTCCAACTCCACCAAGAGATTGCAAATCTTTTTCATTCATAGGGATTTTACCGTTATAAACTTCAACCACTCTCTTTGCCATTGCTAAAAGATTTTTTGCTTTGTTATTAAAAAATGAGCACGAATTTATGAGTTTTTTAACATCATCTATATCCGCTTCACTCATAGCATGTGGGGTTGGATATGCTTCAAAAAGTGCAGGGGTTATAACATTTACCCGTTTGTCAGTACATTGCGCTGAGAGTGCTACTGCTACTACAAGCTCATAAGCATTTCTGTAATTTAGTTCAGTTACAGCATCACTATATTTGTCTATAAAAAGTTGATGAATTGCTTTTATTTCTATTTTTGTTGCCTTTTTCATGCAAAATTATATCTTGTTTATTAATGGTTAGTTTAAAGTCACTAAAATTTATTAATTAAAATAATAGGAATATATATGAAATTAGTAACAAAAGTTATATCATCACTTGTAATTATTACAACACTTGTATCTGCAAATACACTTGTAACGGTAAATGGAAAGGCTATAACTCAACAAGATGTTGAAGCAGAATTGATGCAAGCAACTCAAGGTAGATTTAACCAAGTTCCACAAGAAAAACAACAACAATTAAGATTACAAGTTTTAGAGCAACTTGTGGCAAAAGAGTTGATTTATGGTGATGCTGTAAAAACTGGAGTTATGGATTCAAAAGATTTTAAAAGTGAGTACGAAAAAGTTAAAAAGAGAATAAAAAAAGAGTTAGCTATCCAAGTTTGGCAGAAACAACAATTAGATAAAGTAAAAGTATCATCAAAAGAGTTAAAAAAATATTATGATGAAAATAAAGCTGAATTTAAGGAAAAAGAATCTGTTCACGCTAGACATATATTAGTTAAAGAAGAAAAAGAAGCTAAAAAATTACTTTCTAAGCTAAAATCTCTTAAAGATGACGCTTTAAAATCTAAGTTTATTGAACTTGCAAAAGCGCATTCAACTGGACCTAGTGGAGTTGAAGGTGGAGATTTAGGTTATTTTGCTCAAGGTCAAATGGTACCAGAGTTTGATAAGGAAGTTTTTTCTATGAGAGAGGGCACTGTTAGCAGCCCAGTTAAAACTCAATTTGGATATCATATAATCTACTTAGAAGAAAAAAAAGCATCTAAAACAAGATCATTTACAGAGGTAAAATCATTTATAGAACAACGCCTTCAAATGGAAAAATTTAAATCTGTTATGCAAAAAAAGATGCTTGCTCTTAAAGATAAAGCAACAATCAAACAATAATGACTCCAACTCCTATCTCTAACATAGTTTTAGAGGGTAGGGAGTTTCTTGTTAAACGCGATGATTTAGCAGATAAATATCTAACTGGAAATAAATTCCGAAAACTTCATTCACTTTTAAAAACTCCAAAATTAACTTTTAGTAAAATCATATCTTATGGTGGGACTCAATCAAATGCTATGTTGTCTATCTCAGCAATGTGCAAACAAAAGGGTTGGGAGTATTTGTATTATTCAAAAGAGATATCTAAAACGCAAGAAGAAAAAAATACTGGAAATTTATACTTGGCAAAAATGTTAGGGATGAAACATATCCAAATCCCACATGCTAAATATAAAACTACTATAAATGAATTACAATTTAATCTTGATGAGAAAACATTTTTGATAGATCAAGGTGGAGCAATTATAGCAGCAAAAGAGGGTTTAGATGCATTAGCTGAGGAGATTCGTGAACAAAACCCTGATGTTAAAGCTTTGTGTACACCATCTGCAACAGGGACTACAGCTTTGTTTTTAGCATTGGCTTTGCCTGAGTATATAGTATACACTACGCCATGTGTAGGGGATATGGAGTATCTAAAAAAACAGATGTCAGCTTTGGCAAATATTCCTAATAATTTAGTTATTTTAAAACCTAAAAAAAAGTATCATTTTGCAAAACCATATCCAAATTTTTTACAAATATATAAAAACACTCTTGAATCTGGGATTGAGTTTGATTTAATCTATTCTCCTGCCATGTGGGAATGTTTGTTTGAGCAAACTGATGAAAAGATTTTATATATTCATAGTGGTGGAGTTAGTGGAAATGAAAGTATGATGGAGAGGTATAAAAAAATTATGTAATTTATAGAGTTGAAGTTTCCTGTGGAACCATTAAATGAAGATAGCTGTATCTTTTAAAGCAACTCTTGAGGGTTGATAAGTATTGATTTTTGCATTATCATCAGCATAACCAATAACTACACTATATAAAAGCGCAAGATTCTCAGGAGCTTTAAGTTCTTTAGCTATTACTTTGCCAAACTCAGTAGTAGAACCTTGAGGACAAGTATCTAAATCAAATTCACGAGCCGCAAGCATTATGCTTTGCATATAAGCACCACAGTCAATAAAAACACCCTCAGCACCATCAATATTTGCTTTATCAGTAAATACAAAAAACACAGTTTGAGCACCAAACCACCTAAAGTTATCTTTCCACATCTCTATGCGAGCATCATTATCTTTTCTGTCAACATCAAGTAGTTTATATAGACCTGAACCAGTTACTATTCTTCTTTTTTTATATGGGTTTACCCAATTAACAGGATAGTACTGAATAAATTGATTATTGATAATGCCAGCATCCATCTTCTCAATAATAGCATCACCAATATTTTTAAGAGTTTTGGCATCACTTACAGCATAGGTTATCCAAGGTTGCATATTTGCACCACTTGGCGTCATTCCAGCAGCTTCAAGAATTTTTTCTTGAATATCTTTTGGTACCGGTTTTGTTAGATATGCTCTCTTTGATGAGCGAGTTTTTAAAGCTTGTAGTACACTTGGCATATTTTAATGTTCCTGATAAAATTTTTCAAATTATAATATAATAAAATTAATATAATATAATAAATCTTAAAGTTGTTAGTAATTATGTGTTATACTCGATTCAAATAAATACTATAATTATTATGCATGGAGATTAAAATTTGATTAAAAAGATAGTACTTTTTCTTAGTATACTTTTAGTTCTTATAACGATGAACACTCATCTGCATCTAAATCATAATGAAGAACATCAGCATATACATAAAGACCACCATGAAATGCATAGCTTTCACTCTGATGTGCATAACCATGAACATATAGATTATCAAATAAACATAGCTGTCATTAGTGCTTTTTTTATACTTGTTGTTTTTTTAAAAATCAACGCGCTTTTCTTTTTTATATACTTAAAAAATAAAGTAGCAGACTTAATATTCAAAACCACTTATTATAGGTATATTTTTATTGACCCACACCCTAATTTTTTACGCTCCATCCTCTTTCACGCACCTCCACGCTAAATTTTATTTCTAAAAAACATATATTTTTATACAAAAAAATTATTTATTAAGGAGTATTGTTTATGAAAACAATTATTTTATCATTTATGTTTATCATTAATGTTTACGCTGCTCAAAACACGGCGTATCATTTAGACACATTTATACAAAAAGCACTAGATTCATCATTTGCAATTGAGCTAAATCAAGCACAAATAGAGCTAGAAAAAGCAAATATTGATTCCTCATCACTCTGGAAAAATCCAGATTTTGACGCAGCATTTGATAATGGGCTTGGAAATAGCGTTGATTATACTTATTTGGAGTTAAGCCAGAAGTTACCAGCATTTGGTGAAATAAAGTATAAAAAGAGTAGTGCAGTAGCTGGTCTGCGCAGTGCTACTCACCAAAATGATATTACAAATCTTCAAGTACAATATCGTGCAGCATATCTGTTTTCACAGATTGCTTTTTTAAAATCTCAGCTCTACATTTTAGATCAGCAAATTTCAAAGGTTGATTATTTACAAGAATTATCAACTGTCCTGGAAGAGGCAGGCGACCTCTCTGGTTTAGAAAAAATGCGTATTGATATTATGAGAGAGCAAATTATTGTAAAAAAACAGCGTTTAAAAAAGAGCTATTTAAAAGCACAAATACAAGCACAATCATTGCTTAATATAGATGAAGAAATTTCACTTTTAGGAGATACTCTAAAACCTAAAAAAGTTGAGATAACTAACTTAATCTCTTCTCTTAAAAAAAGTTCAAAATATCGTTTATATGAGTCTAAAGTATATAAATCAAAGCAAGAACTAGCATTAACAAAAACAAAACTTTACGCTTTGCCAGAGATTTATCTATATCAAGAAAGAGAAAACAATAATAAAAATATTGAAAATATTGTCGGTCTCGGGTTTCGTTTATCCATACCAATATGGAATAATCAAGATTCTCAAATAGAGATAAAAAGCGCACAAATAAATAAAGATAGCATCAAAGCTAAAGAGATTTTATATATGCTCCAAAGAGATGTAGATAAATATTATAAGCTTTATCAAAATGCTTTAACACAGTCAATACAATACAATGAAGGTTTGCTTATCCCATCAAAAAAGTTTTATGAAGTTAGCAGACTTTCTTATGAGGTGGGGGAAAAAAGTTTACTTGAACTTGTAGATGCTCAGACGCTATATTTTCAAAGTCAACTCGATTATAATACTTTGATTTTTGAATCTAAACAATATTGGTTGCAACTATATAAAGCAGCCTCTATCAATCTTTTAAAGGAAAATTTATGAAAAAATATCTATTATATTTTATAACTCTACTTTTTTTTAGTGCTTGTGGTGAGCATTCACATCATGACGAAAAACATTCACATCATGACGAAAAACATTCACACCATGATGAACTTGAGCCAATGCAAGTAGAAATAGAACCTATTGTTATTACAGATTATACTCAACATACAGAGCTGTTTGTTGAGTTTAGTCCACTTGTTGTAAATAGACAGAGTAGATTTTTGGCTCACTTTACAAATATGGAAAATTTTAAACCTTTTGTGGAGGGAGATGTTGAAGTATGTCTAAATTTTAAACAAAAAAAAGAGTGCTTTAGTGTTGATGCTCCCACAAGGGATGGTATTTTTATACCCACTGCTTTGCCAACACAAGCAGGTGAGATTAAGTTAAGTGTATCTATCAGTTATGATGGAAAAAAAGTAACTCATAATCTTGGAAAATTTATGGTTTATAAATCCATAAATCAAATCCCTCCATCAGTATATACACAAGATGAAACAATATCTTATTTAAAAGAGCAACAATGGCAGGTTGAATTTGCAATACAAATGGTAAAAAAGCGTCACTTAAGAGAGTCAATATCTACTTTTACAACAATAGAGATTCCTAATAATGCACAATACATGATTAGTGCCCCAGTATCTGGAATAATTACTTCAAATAAAGAGATTTATGTTGGAGTAGATGTAAAAGCGAATCAGACTGTAGCTTATATTATACCACTGCTTGGACAAAAAGAAGATTTATCAACTCTGAAACTTTCCCTTAAAAAAGCACAATCACAACTTATTTTGGCACTAAGTGAAAAAGAACGACTCGATAAACTCAAAGCAAAAAATGCAGTATCACAAAAACGAATCATGGCTGGGGAGCAAAAGTATGAGATAGCTTTAGCACAACTTGCGAATGTTAAGCAAAGGTTAAAACAGTTTGATACTAGCTCAAATAATAAGCTTGGTATCTCTTTAAAAAGTCCAATATCTGGCACTATTGCTCGCCAAATTGCACTCTCAGGTTCTTATATAAAAGAGGGTGATGAGATTTTGCATATAGTAAATCCGAAAAAACTTTGGCTAAATGTTGCTATCGCTCAAAGTGAGGTGCAAAAAATTATCAATCCATTGGGCGTAGAAATTTTTACTGATATTAAATCACTTGATTTTTCTGTAGAGTCTAATGCGAAATTTTTATATTTTAGTGACATAATAGACTCTAAAACACGCACAGCTTCATTAATATTTGAGATAGACAACCCACCGTTACATCTAAAAAGCGGTGCAAATTTTGCTTCAAAAGTATATACTGGAAAAACTATAAATTCATTAGCTATACCTAAAAGTGCTATTGTTAGCGATAATGGAGTAGATATAGTTTATGTTTTAGTTGAGGGGGAGAAAATAGAGCGTCGAAATGTAGAGTTAGGTTTAAGTGATTCAGGATATATCGAGGTGCTTTCAGGTGTAAGTGATGGTGAGCGCGTAGTTTCAAAAGGTGCTTATGGGGTATTATTATCGGCACTTTCACCTGCTGAAGCTGGCCATGGCCATGCGCACTAAGGGTTTGATATGTTAGAAAAAATAATATATTATTCTTTAAAAAAGCGTTTAATTGTGCTATTACTGGGTATTGCTGTTATGGTTTTTGGGGTATTAGAGCTTCAAAAATCAAAAGTTGATATTTTTCCAGATTTAACCGCTCCAACTGTAACAGTCTTAACAGATGGCAATGGTATGACACCGCTGGAGGTTGAAAAATTAATTACATTACCTATTGAAAATGGATTAAATGGTTTATCTGATCTTAGGCGTATTCGTTCTAATTCATTAAGTGGTATCTCTGTAGTTTATGTTGAATTTGAGTGGGGGACAGATATTTATCGTGCCCGACAACAAGTTAGTGAAAAAATTCAACTTATACAAAGTGCTTTACCAAAAGAGGTAAAACCACCTGTATTAGCACCAATCTCTTCGATTATGGGAGAGATTATGTTTGTTGCACTCTATTCAGATGTGCATTCAGGTATTGAGCTTAAATCAGCTGCACATTGGGAGGTTCGTCAGAGGCTGTTATCTGTTTCAGGTGTTGCAGATATTATCCCTATTGGTGGTGATACAAAACAGTATCAAATACTTCTTAAACCTGAAAAACTTATTAGTTATGATATTAGTGTTGATGAAGTTGTAGAAGCACTAAAAAAATCAAACCAAAATACATCAGCTGGTTATTTCGTACAAAATTCACAAGAATACATGATTCGTGGTGTGGGTCGTATCCAAAACCTTAAAGATATTGCCGATACTTTCATTACAAAAAAAGGCACATACTCTGTTCGCATAGGAGATATAGCAGATGTTGCTATAGGTGCAGCCCCAAAACGAGGAACTGGTTCTTATAACGGCAAAGAAGCGGTTATCTTGGCTATTCAAAAGCAGCCAAATGCTAATACTCTTAAGTTAACTCGTGAGATAGAAAATACTCTTGATGAGATAGGATTAAGTCTTCCTGATGGCATGAAGATAGAGAAAAATCTTTTTAAGCAATCATACTTTATAAATAATGCAATTGATAATTTATCAAATGCACTCCTAGAGGGCGCTATTTTAGTTGTGTTTATTGTTCTAATTTTTTTATTAAGTATTAGAGCTACACTCATAACTCTTATAGCAATTCCTTTGTCACTTTTTTCAACTATAATTTTACTAAATGCATTAGATATAACTATCAATACAATGACTTTAGGAGGGATGGTTATTGCCCTTGGAGTATTGGTGGATGATGCGATTATAGTGGTTGAAAATATTATAAGGCGTTTGCAACAAAATGAGCAAAAAGAAACCCCATTAAAGCTTGGGCGGTTAAAGGTAATCGCAGATGCTACTTTTGAGATTCAGGGCTCTATAGTTTTTGCCACTTTAATCATTTTGCTTGTATTTACACCACTCTTTTTTCTTGATGGAGTTGAGGGAAGACTTTTAGCACCTTTAGGGTTAGCTTATGTTAGTGCATTAGTAGCTTCACTGCTTGTAGCGATTACTCTTACTCCAGTTCTAAGTTACTATTTTTTACAACTAAAATCAAAAAATATACATCAAAGTTCATCTTTTTTACTCATACTTACAAATAATTATGAAAAAATACTTCACCTATGTATTGACCGCTATAAAATGCTTCTTTTTAGTTTTGGCATAGTATTTCTTGTTTCAGTATTCTTTTTACTTAATTCTGGAAAATCATTTCTTCCTGAATTTAATGAGGGTAGTTTGACTGTATCTGTTGTCTCATTACCAGGCACTGCATTAGAAGAATCTAGCAAGTTGGGTTATAGGGTTGAGGCAGTATTGCTTGAATTTGATGAAGTTGTATCGGTTGCAAGAAGAACTGGTCGTGGCGAGCTTGATTCTCATGCACAAGGTGTACATGCCTCAGAGATGGAAGTGACTCTTTCAATGAGAGAGAGGACAAAAGAGGAGTTTTTAAAAGCTTTAAGAGAGGAGTTTAGTGATATTGCTGGGGTAAATATATCTATTGGTCAGCCTATCTCACATAGAATAGACCATATGCTTTCAGGTTCTAAAGCAGCTATTGCTATTAAAGTGTTTGGAAAAGATATATACGAACAGCGTCTTATTGCTCAAAAAATAAAACATATTGTTGAAGATGTTGAGGGGACTGTAGATGTAATGGTTGAAAACTTATCAGATGTTCCTCAGATAATTTTAGAGTTTGACCGTCCTGTTATGGCTTCATATGGTATAAGTGTAGAGGAGTTAAGCACAGTTATACAAACAGCATTTTATGGTACAAAAATTTCAAAACTTATTGAAGGAAATAGGCTATATGACATTGTAATAAAATACAAACAAACTCAAGCTATAGATATACAAGCGATTAAATCTACATTGGTTAAAACATCTTCAGGTGCGCATGTTCCATTAGGCACACTTGTAAAAATTAGCATCTCGCGTATGCCGTATTTAATCAGCAGAGAGAGCTTGTCTCGAAAAACAGTCCTTAGTGCAAATGTTTCAGATGCAAATCTAGTTGGAGTGGTAAAAGAGATAAAAAAGCGTGTAGATAAAGAGATTGTTCTGCCAAAAGGTTACCGTATAGAGTACGGTGGACAGTTCCAAAGCGCACAAGCATCATCAGACACACTTCTTGTTCTAGGTGGAGTTGTTCTTTGTGGCGTATTTTTACTTTTATATATGGCATTTAGCTCTAGCAGAGATGCTATACTAGTTTTAATAAATCTACCTCTTGCACTAGTTGGTGGGGTTGTTGGGCTGTATGTTTCAGGTGGTATTGTCTCTATAGCTACTCTGATTGGTTTTATTACACTTTTTGGTATTGCAACTCGTAATGGAGTTATGATGGTTTCACATATCCATAATCTCATTCTAAAAGAGGGGGTTGATGATTTTAAAAGTGCAGTTATTCAGGGAGCAAAAGAGCGTCTTATACCGATTTTAATGACAGCATTATCTGCTGGACTTGCTATGGTTCCGTTAGCGTTAAGTGCAGGTGAAGCTGGTAGTGAAATACAAGCTCCAATGGCTATGGTTATTCTTTTTGGACTATTTAGTTCCAGTATACTTAATATGCTTATATTACCAGCACTATATTTGCGTTTTGGGTCTTTGAGAAACACCCCTAGCACAACACAATAGTTTGCTCTAGTAAACTCTAAGAGCCCAAAGGCATCTTAGAGGTATACTGTTCCAAGAAAATTAAACAATAAAATAGTGTTTGTTGATTTGTGATATATGGCTATAGTTTGTTATAATGTTCGTTGAATAAATAGTTGCATGTTCCCGCGAAGCAAAAACATGCAACGGCGGGGACTGAACTCTAAACGAGTCCCTCACCAATTGGCAGAAACACACATCAAGCTGTAAGCTACCCTCCAGAAAACTCCACAAGTTTTATGAAGTGTACCTTAATGGAGTTCAGCCCAGCCGTTGTGTAAAAATTCAGTTATAATAAGAAAAGGGATGAAAAGTGCAATTAAGACAAGTGAAAATAATAAAATATAAAAATTTCGAGAATATTGTTATTGATTTTGAGAAATCAAATTTTCCTAATGTTTTTTCTATTGCGAGCAAAAATGGTGGTGGAAAAAGCACTCTCTTGCAATTTATTTTTATATTATTACATTGCCTTATGGATGAAAATAAAAAACAATATATACAAAATCTTTTAAAAACTTTTTCTAAAATTACAAAAGACATTGATTTAGTAGAATTTATTATTGAACATGATGAAGAAAAATATAATTTAAATTTCTCTATAATCAGAAGTAAAACAAAAAATATGAATTTTAACCTATATCTTGATATTAAAGATACGAAAATAAAAATAACTAAATATCAAAAAAACATTAATGAGTTTCGTGAAGTATTAGAACTTAAACAAGAACTAGAAGAAACAAATCGTATTACACCAATTATTGAGAGAAATATTAGATTTTTACGTAAGCATATATCTAGTGAGCAAGAAAAAAATTTATTACGTAAAGTAGAGAGAAGTGATGATATTGAAGGATACAAAAAACTTGTTAATATAATTATCAGTAAAAATTCCCTTTCTGAAAATATTCTTAATGAATTAGAAGAAATATATAGCAATATTCAAAAAAAATTAAATGAACTTGAAGAAGAATTAGCTGAGTCTAATTTAAAATATATTACTCATCTTGACGAGCATAAAAACATTCTTTTATTAAAAACTAAAATGCCAAAAGAATTATTAATTCTATTATCAAATAAAATATTTTTAACTGCTCCAAATTCACAAATTTTTCTATTTTTATCTGATGATGAAAAACATAATATTTTTAGTGAATTTAGCAATGAAGAAGATAACTATAATAATCGTCATTATTATAATAATACTTCATATTATGATAGTGTAAAAAGAGCAAAAGGACTGCTAGGTGGTTTTTTCACTTATGATTTTGCTTCAACGGAACTGATTTTGAAATCTTTCAAAAAAGCATCTGAAGATGATTTAAAGGAAAAGAGAAAAACAGGTATTTATGGTTCAAAGTATGATGAACTAACAAATGAATTAAAAGATTTTTTAGATGGGAAAGAAATTAGTGAAAATGAAGATGGCAATAAAGTTATTTTTAAATCAAAGAATAATCAACAAGAATTAGCACCAGAAGATTTGAGCCACGGAGAACTAAAAAAATTAGGTATTTATATTTGGTTAAAGTATATTGTTGAAGAGAATTCTATAGTTTTAATGGATGAAGTTGATATCGCATTACATCCAAAATGGCAATATGAATTAATAAAAGATTTAATTACATGGTCAAAAGATAGTCAGTTTTTATTGGCAACACATTCTCCTCAAATATTAAGTTCTACATATTATAAAAACCTTGTTAAACTTGAAAATGGGGAAGTAAAACGATTTAATAAACCCCCTTTAGACAGGGATATTAACGCAATAATAACACAAATCATGGAAGCACCAGACTTTCCAGAAGATTTAAAAGAACTTCATATTAAATATAGAAAATACATTAATGATGGCAAAACAGAAACACCTAAAGCAAAAGAATTAAAGGAAGAAATTTTAGAATATGAAAGTGAAAACTCATCATTTTTTCAAGAAATTAATTTTGACTTAGAGCTAATATAGTGAGGTATGTTCAAAAAGTCAATACTCCACAGTTTTTCGTAGATGATACTACTGGACTTACACAATGGGATGATTATTATGCTAATAAAAAAAGAAATCTAAAAGATCATATTTTAAAAGAAGAACAAAGTTATTTATGCATATATTGTGAAAGTAAAATTTCTAATATTTCTTCTCACCTAGAACATATAAAACCAAAGCAACTAGATATATCAAATTTAACATTTAACTACCACAATATTGTTGTTTCATGCGATGGTACATGTCACAATAGTGATGTTGACAATACTAAATATCATTGTGGACATAGAAAAGATAGAGTAGATACTGCTTTTGAGGAAACTAAATTTTTAAACCCAGTAACAGTTTTAAAAATAAGAGAGTATTTTCAATATGATTTTGACAATTGCTTAATTAGTCCTTCAAAAAAAGATATTGCAAAAGCTCAATATATGATTGACACCTTACATCTAAATGATGGTGGATTACCAAAAGCTAGAGAGAAAGCATTGGAAATTTTTATCAATAAAATGAAGAAAATCTCAAATATTGAAATTAGAAAAGAAAAAATGAAACAAGTTTTAAATAATGAAAATATAGCATTTATCTCTTTTCTTAGATTTAAATACTCAACAGCTTAACTTACACAACAAAACCTCATATAATAACAAATAGGACTTAATTATGGCAAAATTAATTTTAATTTATTGCTTGTTGGTGTTAAGTGACTAAAAAGACTTGACACTAATAGACTCAATATGATATAATCATCTCATACCAAATAAAAGGATTAATTATATGAATAATATTTTTGAAAAATTAACACATAATATGACTCAAGCAATAGAGTCTGCTATATCACTTGCTTTACATAATAAAAATCAAGAAGTGGAGTCTGTCCATTTTTTATGGGCACTTCTTGCAAACTCCAATTCTATTTTAAATCAGATGCTTAATAAATTGAGTATAGATAAAACTGCTATAGAGTTAGATGTTAGGAGTCTAGCTGAAAAACTACCAAAATCATCTACAGTGTCTAAAGAAAATATAAAATTATCTAAGAATTTTGTTTCATCTTTAGAATTAGGTGCTGGTCTTATGACAAAAAATGGAGATACATATTTAGCAGTTGATACATATATATTAGCAAATTTAAAAACAGAACCATTTTCTAGTATTTTGACAAAATATATTGATGTAATGGAATTAAGCAAAAATCTAGAAACTTCTCGCGGAGGTGCTAAGGTTGATTCCCAAAGTTCTGATGAGACACATGAGTCATTAGAAAAATACGGAGTAGATTTAACAGCAGAGGCGCATGATGGGAAGTTATCTCCTGTAATTGGACGAGATGAAGAGATTTCAAGGATGATGCAGATACTTATTCGCAAAACTAAAAACAATCCTATGTTGCTTGGTGAGCCAGGTGTTGGTAAGACTGCATTAGTTGAAGGACTTGCACAAAGAATCGCAAATAACGAAGTACCAACATCGCTACAAAACAAAAAACTAATAGCACTTGACATGAGTGCATTGATAGCTGGAGCTAAGTATCGAGGTGAGTTTGAAGATAGATTAAAAGCTGTAATTAATGAAGTAAAACAAAGTGGTAATGTTATTCTTTTTATTGATGAGATTCACACTATAGTTGGAGCGGGGGCAAGTGAGGGTAGCATGGATGCTGCAAATATCTTAAAGCCAGCATTGGCTCGAGGGGAGCTCCACACTATTGGTGCTACAACTCTAAAAGAATATAGAAAGTATTTTGAAAAAGATACAGCACTTCAAAGAAGATTCTTACCAATTAATCTTGCTGAGCCAACTGTGAATCAATCTTTACAAATTCTTCGTGGAATAAAAGGGCGTTTAGAGACTCATCACAATGTAACCATTACAGATAGTGCATTAGTAGCAGCGGCAAAACTAAGTGATAGATATATTGCGGATAGGTTTTTACCAGATAAAGCGATAGATTTAATCGATGAAGCTGCAGCTGAACTTAAGATGCAAATAGAATCAGAGCCACATGCTCTTAGTAATGCAAAAAGAAAAAGTTCAGAGTTGCATGTGGAGAGAGAAGCTCTTAAGATGGAGCATACCCCCTCTAATGAAAAAAGGCTACAAGAGATTACAAAAGAGTTAGCAGATGTTGAAGAAAAAGTTCGTGACTTGGAGTCTCAATTTGCAACAGAAAAAGAGGTTTTTGAGCGAATTTCAACAATAAAAACAGAGATAGAGGCAAAAAGAAGAGAAGCAACAACTGCGAAGACAACATCTGATTTTAATCGTGCAGCTGAAATAGAATATGGCGAAATTCCAGCACTTCTTGAAGAGGAAAAAAAGATAAATGAATCTTGGGATAAACTTCAAGCTGAGGGAACTTTACTTAAAAATAATGTAGATGAAGAATCAATCGCTAGCATAATTTCAAGATGGACAAATATTCCAGTAAACAAGATGTTAGAGAGCGAAAAAGAAAAAATACTACATGTTCAAGAGGAGTTAAATAAAGATGTAGTTGGTCAGCTTGATGCAACATTTGCAGTGAGTCGCGCTATTAAGAGAAATAAAGCTGGACTTAGTGATAGAAACAGACCAATTGGAAGTTTTTTATTTTTAGGTCCAACTGGCGTTGGTAAGACACAAACTGCTAAAACATTAGCAAAGTTTTTATTTGATTCTCAAGATGCAATGATAAGGATAGATATGAGCGAATATATGGATAAAGCCTCTGTATCTCGTCTTGTTGGTGCAGCACCTGGGTATGTTGGATATGAAGAAGGAGGGCAATTAACTGAAGCTGTAAGGCGTAAACCTTATAGCGTAATTCTTTTTGATGAGATTGAAAAAGCTCACAGTGATGTTTTTAATATTTTACTTCAAGTTTTAGATGATGGTCGTTTGACTGATAATAAAGGTATTACAGTTGATTTTACAAATACTATAATTATTTTAACTTCAAATGTAGCAGAGCAAGATGTAAAAGTGATATTTAAACCAGAGTTTATAAATCGTCTTGATGATATTGTAAAATTTAATGAATTAAATCAAGAAAATATAAAAGAAATTGTTGATATATTTTTTGACGATATATCCAAAAAAGTAAGTGAGCGCGATATAGAATTAACTCTAAGTGAAGATGCAAAGTCTTATATAGCAGAAGCTGGGTTTGATCCAGTTTATGGTGCTAGACCTCTCAAGCGTGCTTTATATGAGATAGTTGAAGATAGGTTAGCTGATTTGATTTTAGAAGGAAAGGTTCAAGAGGGTTCAAAAGTTGACTTTGATATGAAAAATGGTGAGATAGAAGTTACTGTTTCTTAGTTAAGTAGTTCTTTAGCTCTACTAATCAAATCATTTATAGCTTTTTCATAAGTTAAAACATCCTCTTGAGAGATTGATTCAAATCTTGTAACCAAAACAGGGGTTGTGTTTGAAGCTCTTACAAGTCCCCAACCATTTTCAAAATTTATG
>JAKISX010000024.1 GCA_021648405.1 Sulfurimonas sp.
GGCTAGATTTTTTATTTTGTTCAATTATTAATAAGTTTTGATTGTCTTTTATATTATTTTCTATCTCAGCTATCTTATCGCTAATTATCTGGACAAAGGAGATGGTTTGTTCAGGATTATCTATTTTAATAGATAATTTTGTTAATGACATAGATAACGCATCTTTTTGGCTCTTTAATGATTTTATTTTTGTTTTTAATTTACCTATTTTTTTGCTACTTATGCAAGGGGTTTTTTGAGATTCACTGCACTTTTTTTGTATAATTTTTAAATCATTATATTTATCATATGCATAAATATTTGCATTAAATCCAATAAATTTCTCTTTTGGCAATAAAGTCTGCTTAACCCTATCTTGATATATCTCTACAGATGCACTTAAAATTGTAGTTATTAAAAGTGCTATTACTATCTTTATCATAAAAATTTCCTTACTTTAAATATTCCATTAAACGCAATAACTGTTCTCTAGATTGTACTTATTTAGATATTTAATAAAACTTAATTTGCCTAAGAATACATGAGATTTATAATAATCATAGTCAAAGACTTCCCAGTTCTCAAATACCTGTATTTCATCTATGAAAAAGTATATTTTTTCTAATTAAACTTTTGGAGCTATTTTTAAGTGCCTTTAGTATATAATAAGTAATTAATTATATATGGAGTTTTTGCATGACTAAATACATTTTTGTTACTGGTGCTTTTTCTAAGCTACCTGTGCGGTAGTTTACGCAGTAATAAAGCTAACACAAGATAGCCTAGATTTCTAAGCTACCTGTGCGGTAGTTTACTCATAAATCTAATATTAATTGTAATTCAGATTTTTCTAAGCTACCTGTGTGGAGTGGTAACCTAAATTCATACAAAGAATTTAACCAATTCTAAGTTAAAATAAAATGAATAAAGGCAAACCATGAGAACAAGCAAATACACCAAAGAGTTCTAGGTACCCCTCATATAATACTAAATGCCTTTAAAAGCTATAATAAACAAAGAAGAGTTATTTAGTATATCGAATCTGCCCCGAGACCAATTTATTTGAGTCTGTCCTCAAGTCAGATAGCTAAACTTTAAATTTGCACCCCAAGGGCATTTCCTCGCAAGCTCACGGCAGTGGTAACTAAGTCGGATATTTCCAGACTGAATTTTATGAGGTGAAATTACGTTTAGCAGCTAATCGGATGAAGTAAAACTTCACCCTAACGAACTCTTGGGGTGAGCGAAGCGAGGAAATACTCTTGGGGTGCTAAAACTTAGGAGGTTCTTATGTTTAATTATATCGGAATTGATGTTTCAAAAGGACCAACGGGAATGCCCTTGTGGTGCAACATTACAAGTTTATACCCTCAGGGGGCACCTCGTATTCCCATCACAGATGAGAATATTAGTATAGAAAATAGTAAAAAATCACTTATTTCTTTATATTCAAAATTGAAGAAATATTATAAAAAAGAGATTAAAAACTTAGTCATTATATTTGAGCCAACTGGTTCATACTCAGCACTACTAAAACGATTTTGTGCTGATAAAAATATTTATGCTTTTATCATAAATCCGAGACAAAGTGCAAACTTTGCAAAAGCTCTTGATAATAGAAGTAAAAGTGATATTATTGATGCAAAAATGCTTTATAAATTTCATGTAATGTTAAGTACAAGTGAAATTAGTATACCTATCATTAATGTACTAAAAGAAGAGCTTTCAGAGATGTTAGCCTATTTTAAATTCATTCAAAAAGAGAGAGTCTCTTTTTCAAATCATTTAGAAGCATTAGATTCAAAAGATGGAAATTTAACAATTGTAAAAAAGCTAAAAAAAGAAATCAAACATCTCAAAGATGAAGAAGAAAATATGATTGTTTTAATGAAAAAAACCATCCTTTCTAATTCAAAGATGAAACAAAATTTTGAAAATATCACATCTATTGTTGGAGTAGGAGATCGAGCTGGTATTGCTCTAATCCATCTATTTATCAGCTATCCAGAAGCAAATAGGCAAGAAATAGTTGCACGTTGTGGTCTTGATGCAATTGAAAATAGTTCAGGTACTTCTGTTCATAGAAAAACACGAATTTCAAAGCAAGGTAGTAAGATATATCGTAACATGCTTTTCATGCCTGTTCTTTCAGCTATTCAACACAATCCATATATGAAATTATTTTACGATAGACTCAAAAATAATGGAAAACACTCTACTGTAGCCCAAATTGCTGTGATGAGAAAAATGATTTTAATTGCTCACTCTTTATTTAAAAATAATGTAACTTTTAATCCTAAAATTTATGAAAAAAGTATTGGAATTTAAGCTATTTTTAACGTGGTAACTTGGGGTACAGTCATTTGTAAATAAACCCTTTTTAAGCCCCATAGTGCCGAGTTAAACTTAAGGTTTTAAGCACTCGTTTTTTTCATTAACTCTTTGTTGTAGCATCATACTATATCATCGTAAAATATTGCATCTAACATTGCAACTCTATTATTCCATAATAGTTCTTCAACTTGATCATTTGGTTTTTCACTATCAAACCAATCTGATTTATGTATTCTTTCTATTATTTCTTCCCAATATCTTTTATATTCATGTGTTTTAATCTCTTTTTTAATGCCGAAGTCTTTGTATAGTAATTTTCCATTTCCTTTAGTCAAACAAAAAAATACATCTGGTCTTTTTATTGCTAAAATTCTACTGACTGTTGCTACACCATAACCCCACCCACGTTTTTTATCTATAAAAGCATCTAAAAAATCAAAATAATTTTTTCTTGTAATTATTCCATTTAATGGGATATACTCTAAAGCATCAGATAAATTATCTATACGTTCATCTATTTTTATACCATTTGCGAAAATTCTTGCATTTCCCATATTTCCAAAATAATGCCAATTTATATTACCTTCGCCCCATTTCGTAATACCTGCTATATTTAATCTTTTAGTTTCAGAAATTTCTTTGAATTTCTTATTTAAAAAATATTCTTTTGCTTTCTTTAATAACTCTAATCGTATTGTAAATGAATTGTTTTTATCATTTTTAACTTTATTAAAAAAATCATCCCAATTAAGTGTAATAACATTAGATTTATAAATAGGTTTAACATCATCATCTTGATTGAATTTATCTTGAAGGTCATCTCTGGATTTTAATTTTTTATCCCAAATTTTTTGATATGCTATTAAATCATCATTTGAAAATATTGTTGCTCTTTGGTGGTAACTTTCAATTTCACTAATTAACTTGTTATATATTTCATTTGAACCTATATCACTGCTATTAATACAAGTCATTATTTCTGTATTTTTTTCCATAGCTGCTTTTGTGAAGTTTGCACTTCCTATCAGACATTGCCAATCATTTTCATCATTAGAAAATAAGTATATTTTTGGATGAAAAATACCTGTAGGATTTGTAATGAATTTTACTTTTTCATTGTTAATAAACTCTTTAATAAAATTTGGATTTGTTTGATAAAAATGAATACCAACTACTATCTTGTGAATTTTATTTTTATTTTTATTCAAAATGTTAAATGCTTTTGAATTTGCAGAAGCCCATGCAGTAGCAAAAGAAATATTTTTATAACTGTTCATTAATAAACATAGTTTATTTTGTATTTCAATTGGAGTTGTTAAAAGTTCCATACATATATTCCTTAAGTAGCTACAACGGCAGCGCGGGTGAGTGGCGACCGAATATGAAAATGTAATTTTCAGATTTGGTTGTCCGCTCCTCCCGCTTGTTGTCTGATGCGAATGCAGCAGATAATAAGCGGGTGTTCAACCCGCGCTGCCGTTGTCTGAATGCGAAGCGTTCAGACAACTAATTATTCAACATCATTTTATATAAAAAACCTTAAAGTAAACAATTAACTATCATCGTAAATAATAGTTAAATATTAATGTTTTGATAAAAATATGACAAATCGACATATTTTTGATGATTTTAATAAATTTTAATCTATAATTCTTAAAGATTTAGTGATTGTTACCAGTAGATTCCAAGTCAAGCTTGGAATGACGGAGCTAGTGTCACCCTAAACTTGCACCCAAGGGTATTTCCTACGGGCCTTTAGGGTCTAGTTCATATTTAATCAGAGAGTTCAGTTATTCAACTGAGAGAATCTATGTACATTGGATAAAACAGTATATAATTTTTCATCAAAAAAAACATCCTGTTGAAATGGGAAAAGTGGAGATAAGTAAGAGGATTAGATAATTTTTTATAAAATGAGTGTTATTTGAACTTTGTTTTGATAAAATACCATTATGAATAACATCGAGTACAAACAAGCAGTAGAGCAACTAAATATTTATGCCCACCACTATTATGTGTTAGATGACCCAATCACAACTGATGAGATATATGACAAGCTTTACCACGAAGTTTTGGCTTATGAAGAATTAAATCCAAGCAATATACTTAGCAATTCTCCAACACAAAGAGTAGGTGATGCTGTATCAGATGGGTTTACAAAAGCATCACACCTATCTCGCATGTGGTCTTTAGAAGATATTTTTGATTCTGATGGATTAAGAGCTTGGCTTAAAAAAACTTATAAACTAGATTCAAATATTTCTTTTTATTGTGAACCAAAATTTGATGGGGCTAGCTTAAATTTAATATATGAAAATGGTAAGTTGATTCAAGGAATTACGCGCGGTGATGGAGAAGTTGGTGAGCTAATTACTCAAAATGTAAAAACTATAAAATCAATACCACTTGCAATAAACTATAAACAACTTATAGAGATTCGTGGCGAAGTTGTAATATTTAAAGATGAATTTGAAAAAATAAATAAATCACGACTAAAAAATTCTGAAGCAGTTTTCGCAAATCCTAGAAATGCGGCAGCTGGAAGTTTAAGACAGCTTGATTCCAGTATTACAGCGTCACGAAACTTAGTATTTTTACCTTATGGAGTTGGGAAAAACACTTTAGAGCATAAACTTTTAAGTGATAAGATGGAGTATATATATGAGCTTGGTTTTAGAAAACCACCAAATTCATCTATATGTCAAGGTTATGATGATATTGAAAAGATTTACGAAACTATGAAAAATGAGCGTGATAGTTACTCCATGTTGCTTGATGGAATGGTAATTAAAGTAAATGAAATATCCTCACAGATAGATATGGGTCATACTGTTAAGGTTCCAAGATTTAGTGTAGCATATAAATTTCCAGCAGTTGAAAAGATTACTACTGTAAAAGAGATAGTACTTCAAGTTGGAAGAACTGGTGCTGTTACCCCAGTTGCGATAGTTGAACCTACAGATATTGATGGAGTAGTGGTTGAGCGTGCAACTTTACATAATTTTGATGAGATAGATAGAAAAGATATACGCTTGGGAGATAGAGTTATAATTCTTAGAAGTGGTGATGTTATACCAAAAATTATAAAAGTTTTAACTCATGAGCGTAGTGGCAGTGAAGTAGAGTATAAGCGACCAACTTTATGCCCTGTGTGCAATAGTGAGCTTTTACAAGAAAACATACTTGTAAAATGCCAAAACTTGATGTGTGAGGCTAGGGTTATAAACTCTATAATTTATTTTGCTTCAAAACCATGTTTAAATATAGATGGTCTTGGAAATAAAATAGTTGAAGCACTGTTTAATTCAGGACTTGTAAAAAGTGTAATAGATTTATTTGATTTAACATTAGAAAAACTTTTAAAATTAGAGGGTTTCAAAGAAAAAAAATCACAAAATCTTTTAGATTCATTAGAAAGTGCAAAAGGGTGTGATTATTGGCGATTTATAAACTCTTTAGGGATTGAACATGTTGGCGAAGTAGCTTCAAAAACATTAAGTGAAAATTTTGGATTTGGTTTTATAGATATGTCAAAAGAGCAAATAGTTGAGTGTGATGGGATTGGCGAAGAGATGGCTGAATCTGTTTTAGAGTTTGTTCGAGTAAATCGTGAAACTATAGTAGAGTTGCAAAATATTTTACAGCCAAAAGAACCAATAAAAAAGGACGAAGCGCAAGATAATCCATTTAAAGGCAAAACAATAGTTTTAACTGGATCCATGAGTGAAAGCCGAGGAGTTATAAAAGAGATGTTAGAAAATTTAGGCGCAAAAGTATCTTCAAGCGTAAGTAAAAAAACAGATTTTTTGATTTATGGCGAAGATGCTGGAAGTAAATATGATAAGGCAATTAGCCTTGGTATAGGGTGCATAACAGAGCAAGAGATGAGAGAGTTGATATGAAATATTTATTATTATTGGTTTTGTTTTTTTCTTATTCTTTTGCAGATAGAGATGGTGGTCCTTATATTGGAGTAGGGTATGGTGTATCTCAATATGATAGTGATGGTTTATATAATACGCTAAAAAAAGATAGCTCTAAATCTATCACTATTTATGGTGGTGCATATATAAATAAACACTTTTCAGTAGAACTTGGATATGTTGATTTTGCTTATGAAGATGGATATATAGTAGATGATACAAAAACTTTAAAATTATCACTGTTTAGTGTGTCAACTTTGGTTCATTATCCAGTTTGGGATGATAGAGTAGATTTTTATGCAAAGTTTGGAGCTGGACAAATTAGCTATAGCGATGGATCTGGTTTGGTTTTTGTTTTTGGAGTTGGTACAGCTGTTCGTTTTAATGATTATGTAAGTTTAAAGTTTGCATACGATAAGTATTTTTTTGGTCATGACTCTACAAATAGTGGTTCTGCTGATAATGAGATGAGTATAGACTATATATATAGTGCTATTGAGGTTCAATTTTGAGCAGACTGGATAGTTACTTAGTTCAAAATGATTATATAGACAGCCGAACAAAAGCACAAAGTATTATTAAAAGTGGTCTAGTTAGTGTAGATGAAAAAATCATAAAAAAATCATCATTTATAGTTAGTGCTGAAGATGTAGTAAGCGTTAAAGAGCATGAACAATTTGTAAGTAGGGCTGCATATAAACTAAAGTATTTTTTAGAAGAACTAGAGTTAGATGTAAGAGATAAAATATGCTTAGATATTGGCTCGTCAACTGGTGGATTTACACAGGTTCTTTTAAAAAATGGTGTAAAAGAGGTAACTGCTGTTGATGTTGGCTCAAATCAACTGCATAAAAGTTTAAAAGATGATGATAGAGTTTACTCCTTTGAGAACTGTGACATAAGAGAGTTTAAAAGCGATAAAAACTTTAATCTTGTAGTAAGTGATGTTGCTTTTATCTCACTTTTAAATATTTTAAATGAGATAGATATATTGGCATGTGAAAATATAATACTTTTATTTAAACCACAATTTGAGGTTGGAAGAAAAGCCAAGCGTGACAATAATGGTATAGTCATTGATGACAAGGCTATTAAAAAAGCTAAAAAAAATTTTGAAGTAGCATGTGAAAAGAAAGGTTGGAAATTAATTTTAAAATCACCATCTAAATTAACTGGCAAAGAGGGAAATTTAGAATATTGTTATTATTATAAAAAATTAGTATATAGTGAAATAATAATGATATAATCTCTAAAAAAATAAAGAATAAATATGAAATTAATAATAAATGGTGAATCAAAAGAATTTGAAGAGGCTAAGACACTTCAAAATATATTAAACGAGCTCTCTTTAGATGGTAAAGTTATGGCGGCGGCTGTAAATATGGAGATAGTAAAACAAAATAATTGGTCAACATATACTTTAAAAGATAATGACAAGTTAGAGTTGCTTGATTTTGTTGCTGGTGGTTAAAGCGTCTCGATTGTTACAACTGCTATAGCATACTCTCCATCATGAGTAATTGATACGCTTGTATCTTTAATATTAAAAGCACTCATTAATTTTTGAGATAATTTCAATAGTGGTGCTCCTTTTTTTGTTTTTGATATTGTTATATCAAAAAAACTACACTCCTTACCTATCCCAACACCCAAAGCTTTCGAGCATGCTTCTTTTGTTGCCCAAAAGCCAGCTGCAGTTTTATGATTTTTTATTAAAGAAATTTCATTTTTAGAGAGAAATTTTTGAAGTGCTTTATCACCAAAACGCTTGATTAAGCGCTCTATGCGTGAAATTTTAACAAGGTCAATGCCTATCATCTACTTAGTAACATGAATTTGTTCCTCTTCTCTGTAGTGTTTTTAATATTGTTTATCTGTTATTTCTATTAATGCAGTTTTTAGTTTTTTCATTATATCGCAATAGTACTAATCTCGTCAACAATTACTCATGGCGAAAGAGATCTGTAAAGTAAAAACAGGATAAAGAATAAAATCTCTCTTTGATGCTGCAATTTTTCTAGTTAAAAACTGAAGCGTTAATCTAAATCCATTGTGTTCATAATATGAAAAACTATATCATAAGTTACGCTTTTTATAAAATTCAATTTTAAACTCAGCATATTTATCTGCTAAGATAGCTTTTCGAGCCTCGCGCATAAGATTTAAATAGTAATGAAGATTATGAATAGTCGCTAATCTAAAGTATGCTAATTCTTTAGAGCGAAAAAGATGATTCATGTACGCGCGTGTATATCTTTTGCAAGTTAAGCATTTGCACTCTTTATCTATTGGCTCAGAATCCTCTTTAAATTTTGCACCTTTGATATTTATGCGACCAAATGATGTGAAGAGTGTACCGTTTCTAGCATTACGAGTAGGCATTACGCAGTCAAACATATCAATACCACGCTCAATATTTTCTATTAAATCCTCAGGGGTTCCAACACCCATCAAATAGCGTGGTTTATCTTTTGGCATATATTGAACTGTATGCTCAACCGTATCGTACATCTCGTTATTTAACTCACCTACGGATAGACCACCAATAGCAAAACCATCATAATCCATAGCACATAGCTCAGTTGCACTTTTAGTGCGAAAACCCTTATCTGTTCCACCTTGAATAATTGCAAAAATATTTTGATCTATCCCAATACCGTTTTTTTGTTTTTCTCTAAAGTATTGTATTGATTCTTTTGCCCAAGCAGTTGTACGCTCAATAGAAGTTTTAATGCGTTGCCCAGTAGCTGGAAGTGCTACTAAATCATCTAAAATCATCATAATATCTGAGCCAAGATTATGTTGAATATCTATAACTTTTTTAGGCGTAAAAAAATGTTTTGAACCATCTATATGTGAGCGAAACTCTATCCCATCTTTTTTTGGTTTTGAGATATCACTAAGAGAAAATGCTTGAAATCCACCACTATCAGTTAAAAAACTTTTGTTATATGTTGTAAAGCCATGAAGTTTACCCATCTTAGCAATTGTTTTATCTCCTGGGCGTAAGTATGTATGGTAAGTATTTGCAAGGATTATTTCAGCACCAAGAAGATTAAGAACATCATCCATATCAAGAGCTTTTACGCTCCCAAGTGTACCAACTGGCATAAAAACTGGTGTTTGAATTGTTGAGTGAGCTGTCGTGATTGTGCATGCTCGTGCATTTTTTGAAGTAGCGTCTAAAGTGAATTGCATAGTTATTTAAATCCTAAATATTTATAATTTTGACATTATAACATTTTCATATGTATTGCATTAGTAGCTAAAGATTTTTAGGAACGGCTGATTCATACTGGCTGTCATTCTGAACTTGATTCAGAATCTAGCTTAAAACACTAGACCCTGAATCAAGTTCAGGGTGACGAAATAGATTAATATATCAGTATGAATCAGCCGTGGATTTTTAGGAACGCTAGTTGCTGAACTTATATTATTAACGGATAAATAGCATAGGAAAGCAATGGAGATTACTTCTACAAATAATTTACTACAGACAAATAACAATTCTCAAATGTCATTAGCAAACAACTTGTCTAAAGTTAAAAATAATAATAAGTTAACTTCAGCATATGAATCCATACCTGATATAAATGCTATAGATAAAATGTCTTATATGAAAGAAAAATATAAAGATGTATTTACACCTATTGCAGATGATCCGCACTCTAAAAATATCGACATTGTTACAGTGTTAAATAAATATGCTGAAATTTATAGTGGAGCACCCATAGCACTAGGTGAAAATCCAACCAAATATCAAATATATCAACAAAAAATTGCACACGATAAAGTTAATGCCTGGGTAGTAGAACAAGTTGGAACTCTTAAAGCGATCGCCTTAAGTAGATTTTTTAATGCTAATGTTTATGAAGGGCTTGAAAATGGAAAAACATTAGTTGAATCTATTAATGAAGCTTTTGAGTCTAAAGAAGCATTTTTTGATATTGAAGAAACTATGCAAAAACCTAATTCTAAATATGAAAATCAACTACTCCCACAAAAAACAGAAAAATATTTAGGACTGCTTGATCAATATAACATTTATGACTCTATTGATATTAGAGGATAATATTTAAATTTATTTAGAAAAATAAACTTCTATATCAATATTTTCATCTCCTCTTTTTAGTGTTAATATTGCACTTTTATCAGCAAAAGTAAGTTGTGTTTTAAGTTCACTTAGTTTATTTATAACAGTACCATTAAAAGCGATAATAATATCTTGTGCTTTTATATCAACTTTTGAAGCTATAGAGTTTTCAACAATTGAAAGTATTTCTAACTTTTCTCCACCTTTTAAAAATACACCAAGTTTTTTAGCTTTTGTAGTGCCTATCTTTGAAGGATACAGTATATAATCAGCAATACCAGGTTGCGGATTTTCCATATTTAGTGTAATTGTATAGTCAGTTATTCCTCGTCTTTGAATTCTACTAGGAATCCCATATCCATACATAACATGCCCATTTCCAGCTAAAACTGCAACACTATGTTCAGGATTTTTTTTCATAAAATCTACTATATTTTTAGCCATTGATTCATCCCAAACAAGTTGTGCATGGTAAAACTCATCAAAGCTTTTAAAATCTTTAGATTTATGCATAGCGAATATCATTTTTAGTTGTTGTTTGTATTTTGTAGTTCTAAAGTCGATAGAGCTTGGAATTTGAGCGCGTTGCTCTTCGTCTAATGAATCAAGACCCTCTGTTACAACTTTTTTTGTAATTTTTCTATCTATATTGATCGCTACTATTGGTATATTTTTTTCTTTTGCAAATAACAAAATGGGTCTATAAAGTTCATAATCATATTTCCATCTGTCAAAATATTCGGTTTTAATAATCATCTCTTTTTCAGTTATCTCACCAGCTACAAAAGCATCAAGATATTTTTGATATGGTTTTTGAAACATCTCCATAGCTATGGCGGTTTTGTTATTCTTTTTATACATCTCTTTAATAATTTTTAGCTGATTTAAATGGCTTGAAAAAGATGTATGTTTTTCACCAATAAATACAACTTTGCTTTTTGCTATATCTCCAATAATATCATTTAGTTTTTGAGCTTGTGGTTTAAATGCTAAAGATGAACTATTTATTGGATAAACAACACCATTTATAGATGGTTTTATTATTTTATCTACTATAACTGCGTCTTTAAAGACTACAGTTGAGTATTTGCCAAGGTGTTTAAGTTTATAAAAAATAGAACGAGATAATTTTTCCATCTCAAATACAGCAATAACCTTGTTGTCATTTAGCGGATTTTTAAATACTTCAATTTTTGTATCTCCTTGCATTTTAAAATCAATAGCGAGTTGTTTTAATAAAGAGTTATTAGAGCCAACAACAAAAATATTATTTTCTTTAAGCTCTTTATAGGTGATTTCATCCGCATATTTGAAATTTTTATATGCATGCTTGAGTTTAGAGAATTTTTTCTCATTTTCTTTATCAACTACTAAGATAGCATTACCAGAAAGAACTTTTGAGATAACTGGGGGTATCTCTTTTATGTCTAGTTTTCTAAATATTTCATAATTATCATCTACAACAATTTTGGTAGGTTCTATATCTAGCTCAAGAGTGTGTTTTTGCTTAGATAAATCTATATTTGTATGAAGACATTCCTCATCTGAGCAGATAGATATAGGTAGTTTTCCTGAATTTATATTATTTGTAAGGTCAAATTCTAAGAGATAATTATTTTTTATATACATTAGATTTATATTATTTATTTGAAAATCAAGGGCTCCTTTTTTATATACCCATGTGGTAAAAAAATCTAACAACTCTTTTCCAGACACTTTTTCAAATATTTCTCTTAAATTTTTATATGAGGCAATTTTAAAAGGATATTCTTTTAATAATAATCTTACACCTTTGTTAAAATCTTCTTTGCCTATTTTTCGCTCAAGCATATAAAAGAAAAATGCTGATTTACCATACCCAATAGCATTTTTACTTTCTGTCTGTTTATGTTTGAACTCTATGAGAGCAATTTCGTTGTTAGTATTTACATACGAGTTATACTTTATGAGCATATGTTTTCTGTACCCATGCCCTCTATCGTCACTTTGTGCATAAAGATAATCAGAGTAAAAAGTACTCATCCCCTCACTCCAGTTTCCTTGATCTGGAGAATAAACATAATTTCCAAACCACTGATGGACTATTTCATGACCCAAAGAGGTATTGATTACAAAATCTTTGTCAATAATTTGCTTCCCAATAAGAGTAAATGTTGGCATTGAATACCCTGCAGGAAAGGGTACTTCTATGATTGAAAACTCTTTAAAAGGTATAAATCCAAAAATATCTTTGTAGAGTTTAAAATACTCTTCACTTTTTTGAAGATAAATATTTGATAGATGTGAATCTTCTTTGTAAAAGTATGTTGATAGAGTGATATCATTATTTGTTTTTTTAGAGTTTATAATATAGTTTTTAGACCCAATTAAGTGAAGATTATTTACTAAAATATTAGGTGATTCTGAGAGAGTTACTAAGTCTGTATTTGTAACATTTGTTTCATAAGTACACAACATATCTACTTTAGGATACCAAGTTTGCAAAAGTAAAATATCGCCATTTATAGTCTTAAAATTATGACTAAAAGAGATTTTAACACTTTTATTTAGATCTTGTTTTACTAATGAAGGTGTATTTGAAGCAACACTAAATGTAGCATTTTTAATATCTATAATGTTTGCACTTGAATTTAATAGTTTCATAGTTGGATGATCACTTGTAATAGTAGCATCACCTTTAAGCACACCTTTGTCCATATCTAGGCTGATATCTAGCTTATAGTGACATTCATGCGCATATAGTGTAGAGAGTAGAATAATAGATGTAAAAAATAATTTTTTCATAGTTTTATTGTCCTTTTTGGATTTAATAAATTGTATTGTAACTAGAAAAAGAACATAAACAACATATCTCCTATGTTTTAGATCTCTCTAAATATATCATAGCTCTATCTAATTGTGATATGAGTTTATCTGTATCTTTTGGGAGTGTTCCAGATAGATGTAAGGCATTTGAGACATGGTTTGAGCGAAATATAATTTTACTAGTGGGGTTTAACAACTCTAAAAATCTTTTTTGCTCATCAAGGATTTGAATGTCATTTAGTGGGGTAAAGTCATTAAAGTGTTTGTAGAAGTTATCTTTTGCATCTTCTTCTAACCATAATTGCAGGGTGCTTAAATAATTAATAGTAGTGTTGTTAATAATATATGCAATATCGATTATATGTTCTTTTGTGTATTTAACGCCAGCAATACCCAGTATGACAGTTGCAGATATTTTCATACCTTTTGGAACTTTGTTTAGAGATTTTATGATGTCACTTTGATTTACACCTTTTGTGATTTTACTCAAAACTATCTCATTCCCAGTTTCAATGCCGAAGTAGATTAGATTTAACCTGTTTTTTTGAAGTAGTTCTAAATCTTGTTTCGATTTTTCAAGTAAGTTTTGTGCTGAGGCATATGTAGATACACGCCTGAGTTTAACAAATGACGTTTGTAAATACTGCAATATTTTCACTAAAGTAACCGTAGGTAAAGCAAGTGCATCACCATCTGCTAAAAATATTTTGTGGGCATGAGGATAAGATGCAGCAAAGGTGACAATATCTTCATAGATGTCTTCTAAACTTCTCTTTTGATATTTTTTAGTTTTGTACATACTACAAAATGAACAGTTGTTGTAACTGCACCCCAAAGTAACTTGGATAATGATGTTGTCTGCTTCTGTCGGTGGTCGAAAAAGTGGGTAATCGTAAGTCATCATAATACTTTATCTATTTTAAGTTTTATAAGTTTATCAAAATAATTGTTATGTGGATATTAGCTATGTATTTAATGTGTTTTGTCACAAAATAAATAACTTAATTTTTAATTATATATAATATAAACAGTTTTTTGATAGTATGGTGTAAATATATTTTAGAATGAACCTAAAATGAATTAGTTTTGTTGAGGATTGAGTAAATAGATTATACGAAGGATAAATATGATTAAAAAATTACTAAAAAAGGGAAACAATGTCAATATCACATGATCCATCTGAATATATAAAAGGATTACAGCAACTGCTTATTTCTGATAAAAAACGAATAAGCTTTTTATTCGGTGCAGGTAGCTCAATGGCTTGGAAAGATAATGACTCGTTAACTGTTCCATCTGTACATCCACTGACTAATGATATTGTAGGTAATTTGTCAAAAGAACTTACATATAAAATATTATTTGATGATTTAAAAGAAGAACTCAAAGATAAGTTCAATATTGAAACAATATTATCAAATTTAGAACAAAAGATAGGAGTTGTAGGAAAAAGTAAACTTAATGGTTTAGATAAAGAAGAATTCAATACATTAATTAAAGAATATAAAGAAAAAATCCAAGAAAAAATTAGTATTCATAACGAGTTTGATTATGAAAAAGCTGAATCTATGGTACAAGTTGATTTTGCCCGCTGGATAGGACAAGTAGATAGAAAGTTTCCTATTGAAATTTTTACAACAAATTATGATTATCTGTTTGAACTTGGACTTGAATATTGTAATATCCCGTATTACGATGGGTTTAGCGGTAGTTATAAACCATTTTTTAATTCTGAATCAATAGAAGATATGAATTTCTTGCCTAACCAAACTAAACTTTGGAAACTACATGGTTCTTTAGGATGGCAACTAGAAGAATCAACAAAAAAAATAATTCGAACACATAGTAGTGGAAAAGATATATTGATATACCCATCAATATTAAAATATAATAACTCAAAAAAACAACCGTATGAAGGTTTAATGGATAGACTTTCGAATTTTTTAAAAAGTGATGATTCTATTTTAATTGCTTGTGGTTATTCTTTTGGAGATGAGCATATTAATGCAAGAATAGAGACTGCATTAAATACAAATACAACTGCGCATGTAGTTTTTCTTTATTATGATAAATATGAAGTTGATCCTACTATTACCTTTAAGTTAAACAAACATACTTCTTTATCAAATTTTAGTATTACTACAGATAACACATTGTTTAATTTTGTAACTGGAAAAATGCATGGAACATGGAGAAGAAAGAAAAATTATAAATATAGACTAGATGAGAGTGATTCAATATATGAAGCTGCAATTGCTAATACTAAAATGTCAGTATATGGTATTAGAGGTGCTGTTATTGGTGGTAAATATGGCGAGTGGAAGTTGAAAAATGAACCAGACAAAGATGCTAGTGTAAATATTGATTTATATTTCGATGAAGATTTTGATGATTCAAAAGAAATAGGTTCACAAGAAATAGGTTCTGAAGGATGGAGTGGCAAAGGAGATTTTACGATAACCGATTTTTCAAAACTCGTTAATTTTTTATCATCACTTATGCCAATAAATGAAATTCATTCTTGGAGTAAAAATGCAAAATAATCAAACGTCTATTGGTGAAATTGATAGCATCAATGGGAATATTATTACAATTCGATTATTTGATAATATTAAGTCTCATATGCCTATTATAGACGGTGTTGTTTACAGAATTGGTCAAATAGGTTCATTTTTAAAAATACCTCTTGGCTATGCAAACCTTTATGGAATTGTAACTCAAATAGGTTCTGCTGCTGTACCAGAGGCTTTAAAAGAAACATTAGTAAATAATTATGAAAATGCAAAAAATACTCATTGGCTTGGACTTGTGTTAGTTGGTGAACAAATAGGTAGAAAGTTTGAACGAGGTATTACTCAATTCCCAACAACTAATGATAAGGTTCACCTAGTAACTATAAAAGATTTAGATGTTATTTATGGTGGACTAGATGATAATGAATCTATTACGGTTGGAAATATTAGTGCTTCTGAAAGCCTAGAAGCCAAGCTTGACTTAAATAAGCTTATATCAAGACATTGTGCGATTGTTGGATCTACAGGTAGTGGTAAATCTAATACGGTGGCAATTTTACTTGAAGCTATTGCAAAAAGGAACTTTAAAAGCTCTAGGATTTTAGTTATTGATCCCCATGGTGAATATAATGAAGTTTTAAAAGAACAAAGTAAGGTATATAAAATTAATTCTTCTGTAGGACAACATGCACTTTATATACCTTTTTGGGCACTTCCTTTTAATGAATTAATGCAAATATTTTCTAATAATCTAACTGATACCCATCGAGAATATATTAGAGAAAAAATTGTTGAAAAGAAAATTGAGAGTATCGTTACAAATACTTTAGATGTTGAACCGGAAATTATAACAGCAGATAGCCCAATCCCCTTTAGTTTAAAACAGCTGTGGTTTGAATTAGATGATATTGAAAGACAAACCTTTAACAAAAGTCGAGATAGTGATACATTACGAGAGAAGACCATTGAAGGTGATGCTAATTTATTGAAATCGAATGAATATCCACCTGCTGGCAGTGGAGGTGGAGCACCTTTTTTAAGTCACTTAAAAAAAGGGATATCTTCTTTTCTTGATAGTATTAGAATTAAATTGAAAGATAGCAGGTATAAGTTCTTATTTTACCCTGGGGAATGGGAACCTGATTTAAATGGAAAAATAAACAAAGACCTTGATGAGTTACTGCATGGTTGGATAGGTGAAACAAAACCTGTGACAATTTTAGATTTATCGGGAATCCCAAGTGAAATAATGATACCCATTTCAGGAACATTGTTGAAAATAGTCAATGATACATTATTTTGGGGGCAAAATACTCTAGTAGGAGGTAGAAAACAACCATTATTAATAGTTCTAGAAGAAGCTCACAACTATTTAAAAGCTGGTGAAAACTCAATTGCTTCGAGAACTGTTCAAACGATTGCAAAAGAAGGGCGGAAATATGGTGTTGGACTATTGTTAATTACGCAAAGACCATCGGAACTTGATGAAACAGTATTAAGCCAGTGTGGGACAATTATAGCTCTTCGAATGAGTAATGCTAAAGATAGAGGTCATATTAAATCTGCTGTTCAAGATGAATTACAAACTATGGTTGATTTATTGCCTAGTCTTAGAACAGGAGAAGGTTTAATATCTGGTGAAGCTGTGAAAATACCATCAAGAGTTAGATTTTATAAAACTTCACATAAGCCAAATAGTTCCGATCCAATGGTGACTGTCGAATGGGCAAAAGAAAACCCAAATATTAGTGAATATAAAGACACTCTTAAATTTTGGAGAAGTCAAAATTTTAATTTATAAAAAGGAAAAAAAATGTATAAAAATGATGAAATGATTCCAGTACAATCGTCAAATATTGAGTCTGTAGGTTATGATGGGGCTGACCAAAAAGCCTATGTTAGATTTTTAAACGGTAGTGTTTATGTTTATAGAGATGTCCCTCAACATGAGTTTGACGGATTAAAAGATGCACCTTCTGTTGGTTCTTACTTAAATAGAAACTTTAAAAATGTTTATGCTTATAAACGTATAGAATAAGTAAAAATGAATAATGTAGAACAAAAATATCACCAGTCATTTGAAGATATAAAACAGATAGATAAAGATGGTAATAAATTTTGGCATGCTAGATTTTTAGGGAACTACTAGGTTAGTGATTTTAATTAAGATATTTTAGACCACCTCGTTGAAGTCACCGAGGTGGTTTTTATGTATTGATTTTTACCTATTAAAAATAGGGTTATATTTATTACTTAACTGTAAGTGATTAGAAAACTTACTATAAAGTATCTAAAAAATATACTTTATAGTATTTTATTTATTTAAATAATTTAGATACAATATAGTATTTATTTTAGATACTAAAAAGGTAAGCTATGAAAAATCCATTTAAATTTGATATAGAAGTCGCTGGAGAATTCTTTTGTGGTAGGGAAGATGATATTGAAGATATTAAAGAGTATATTGAAAATTCTACTAATGTTATTATGTTTTCAAAAAGACGTATTGGAAAATCATCTTTAATAAAAGAGATATTTGCAAACTCTATAGATAAGAGTATATTAACAGCACATATTGATATATATGCTATTTCTAGTACTAAAGAGCTGTATGAGTACTTAAAAGTTGCGGTTGAAGATAGTTTGCTAGGTAGTGAAACAAGTCTTGATAAGTTGGCTAAACTAACTGAGAGTATAAGAGGTTTTTTTATAGATGCAGATGTAGTATTGACAATAGGGGTAAAACCAAATATAAAAATAACCTCTACACAAAAAGATTACTTTAAAGCTATTGTGGATTTGTTTAATGGTTATTTTGAGTACTTAGAAAAAAACAATTTACAAGCTGTTGTGGCAATAGATGAATTTCAAAAGATAGTCTCTTTAACACAATCTCAAAAGATAGAAGAGACACTAAGAACTATAGTAAACAAAAGAAAAAATTGCTCATTTATCTTTACAGGCTCAAAAAGAAATATGCTTCTATCTTTGTTTAATCGCTCTGATCGTCCATTTTTTAAACTAGGTTCTCAGTATCATTTAGATGCAATTGATGAAAAGGTTTTCTATATTTGGACAAAAAATAGACTAAAAAGAAAAAACATCTTTTTAGACGAAGAGGCATTTAAATATCTATACAACATCTCTGATGGTGAGACACGATTTATTCAGATGATTTCATATGAGTTATTTAAAAGATTAGATGATGCAAGTGTTATAACTGTCGAGCTAATGAGTGAGTATATAAACAGAGTTATAAAAAACAATAAAGACTTAGGCGTTTTACTAGATACATACACAATAAACCAGCAAAATGCTCTTAAAATTGTTGCTAAAAGAGATGGTAAAAATATATACAACAAAGAGATTTTAGATGAGTACGAGATAAGTAAAGGTACATGTCAAACGGCAATTAGTGCACTGCTTACTAAAGGTGTATTATTTAACGATGAACAGGTTTATCAATTTGAAGATGTTGAATTGAAACTATGGCTTAGTAAAATATAGTAAAGATGTAATATGAACCTATCAAAATCCCTATACACAAAAGCGATCCAATGCCCAAAAGCTTTATGGCTTAAAAAGTACAACAAAGAAGTGCTAACACCTCCAGATGCAACAGCATTGGCAAGGTTTGAAACTGGTAATGTTGTTGGAGAACTTGCTTGTAAACTTTTTCCTAATGGCAAAGAAGTTATTTTTACTCCTGATGATTTTAACGCTATGGTTGAGATTACAAAAAAGTGGATGGATGAAGGGCTAGAGTATATATATGAAGCTACATTTATTTATGAAGGCATTTTGGTTTTAGTAGATGTTTTAAAAGTTACACCTGATGGTTTAGAGATATATGAAGTAAAAAGTTCAAGTAGTGTTAAAGATATTTATCTGCATGATGTATCTATACAGTTGTATGTACTTAGAGAGCTTGAATATAGCGTCATTAGTAGTAATGTTGTGCATATAGATAGTAAGTATGTTCGAGGTTCTGAGCTTGATTTAAATGAGCTTTTTAAGATTGTGGATGTTAGTGATGAGGTTGATGCTTTACAGGTAGATATTCCTGCTAAGTTAGAAGAGTTTGAAATATATTTAGCCGATAAAGAAAATGAACCAAATATTGAGATAGGCAGTCACTGCAACAAACCTTATGAGTGTGATGCAAAAGAGTACTGCTGGAAAATTCAGCGTGATATCCCTGAGTACTCTATGTTTAACATATTTAATATTGGTAGTAAAAAGCAGATAGAACTGTATGAGAGAGGAATAGTTAAAATAGAAGATATCCCAGATGATTATCCTATGACAGCTATACAAAAGCAAAAGGTTCAAAACTGTAAAAATCAAAGTACTTTTATAGATAAAGAGAGTATAAAAAAGTTTCTTGCTACATTGAGTTACCCTATCTATCATCTTGATTTTGAGACATTTCAACAAGCTGTTCCTGAATGGAGAGGTATTAGTCCATATCAACAGATACCTTTTCAATACTCGCTTCATATAGAGCATTTAGATGGAACTATAGAGCATAAAGAGTTCTTAGGGGAAGATGGTGTTGATCCTCGTTATGAATTGACAAAGAGTTTAGTAAAAGATATTCCTACGGATGTTATAGTTTTAGCTTATAATATGAGTTTTGAAAAAGGAGTAAACGCTAAATTAGCTGAGAGTTTTTTTGAGTTTAAAAATAATCTACTCTCTATAAATGAAAATATGAAAGACTTAATGTTTCCTTTTCAAAAAAAGTATTATGTTACACCTGAGATGAAAGGAAGCTACTCCATAAAATATGTATTGCCGTCGCTAGTTCCAAAGATGGAAGATGCGTATAAAAATTTAAATGGCATTCAAAATGGTAGTGATGCTATGAATGCATTTCCTAAGTTGTCTAGTATGAGTGTAGAAGAAAAAAGAGAGACTAGGGTGGCTTTGCTTGAGTATTGTAAACTTGATACATTAGCAATGGTTGAGGTTTTAAAAAAATTAAAAGAGGTTACAGATGATTGATTACACAAAAAAGTTCACATTAGATAGGGAATTTTATCCCTTAAAAAAGATAGATATCTCTATAGAAAGCGACAGAGAGCGAATACTTTCAGCTCCTGCTTTTAGAAGACTTCAAAAACGTACACAAGTTTTTGCACTAGAATTAAATGCTTCGATAAGAACAAGACTTACACACTCTCTTGAAGTTGCCCAAACTGCTCGTTTTATCGCTAAGAGCATATTTTCAAAGTTAAAAGAAGAGGGGTTACAAAAGTATAAGCTAGATGAGCTAGAAAATGCTTTTGTATCTACAGCAGAGATGACAAGTCTTCTTCATGATATAGGAAACCCACCTTTTGGACATTTTGCAGAACAAACTATAAACAAGTGGATGAAAAATAACGCATTGCCTATACTAGTTAGATTTGAAACAAAGTCTAATGGCGCACAAAATTTAAAAGAGATGTTAGCTAAAGATATTTGTAATTATGATGGTAATGCACAAGCTATTAGAATTATAGCAAAACTGCAAAGATTAAATCTTTCATATACCCAAATTTTGTCTGTACTAAAATATACAAGGGGTGCATTTGAAGATAAACCATTAGATGGGAAGCCTTTTGATTATCTAAAGAAAAAGCCAGGTTTTTATTATAGTGAAAAAGATTTTATAACAAAAATTCAAGAGAAGTTAGAAGTAAAAGCAGGGCATAGATTTCCAATAACTTACATAATGGAAGCGGCTGATGACATTTCTTATCTTATGGCTGATATAGAAGACTCTGTTGAAAAAGGGATATTAAATCTTGATGAGGTTTATAACCTGATTAAAAAAGAGTGTGAGAAAGAGGATGATCATTATTTATTAAAAATAATAGACGATAAATATAAAAAAGCAAAAGAGAATGAAGCACCACACCAGTTTAATATGTTTTTTACCCTCTTTAGAGCACATCTAATTACTGAATTAGTTAAACATGTTGTGGATATTTATATAGATAACCATGAGGCAATTTTTAACGGAGAGTTTAACTCGGCACTATTGGAGTTTGATAAACAAAGCAAGTACTACAAGGCTATAGAGATATTACAAAATATTTCAGTGAAGCACATCTATCAAAACAAAGATGTTCAAGAGTTAGAACTTCAAGGTTATAGCATTATTAATGGATTATTAAATATATATAAGCCACTTATTGAGCTTAGTTCAGATGATTTTAGTGTATTACTTCAAGATAAAAAAATAGACTGTTTTGTGTCAATGAGGCTTATTAAAAGAGTATCATCCAAACAGATAGTGGCGTATCAAAATGATGTAAAAGAATTAGATAAAGAAAATTATGAGATACTTGAATGGTACTATAGAACAAGGTTAATTACTGATTATATAAGCGGCATGACAGATGATTTTGCACTAAAAGAGTTTCAAATTTTATCGGCTATGTGAAAATGAGTTCAATTTTTAAGCCATATTTATGTAAAATAACAAAAACAAAACATAAGGTGTATTAATGGCAACTATCGGTATGAGTGATATCAAAAAAAATGTTCGTTTAATTGTAGGTGAAGTACCTTGCAAAATTGTAGAATTTCAACATGTAAAGCCAGGAAAAGGTGCAGCCTTTGTTCGTATGAAAGCGAAAAGTTTTTTAAATGGTAAGGTAGTTGAAAAAACTATTCACGCTGGTGATAAGTTTGAAGTTCCAGAGATAGACTTTAAGACAATGCAGTACCTATATGATGATGGTGATATGTACCAATTTATGGATAACGAAACTTATGACCAATTAGGTTTACCTTATGCGCAATGTGAAGATGCAACAAAATGGTTAAAAGATGGAACAAATGTAGATATGGTTTTTTATAAAAACAAAGCTATCTCAGTTCAACCTCCTGAAGTAATGGAATTAATTATTACAGATACTCCTCCAAACTTCAAAGGTGATACTTCATCTGGTAGTAAAAAACCAGCAACTTTAGAAACAGGTGCTGTTGTTCAAGTTCCTTATCATGTATTAACAGATGATTTAATTAAAGTAAATACTGTAGATTGTGAATTTTTAGGTAAAGTAAAATAAGGAGAAAAAGTAACATGGGTTTAAGCAATAAGAAACTACCAAAGATAGGATTTTTATATCTTGATTATGTATTGAGATTTTTTGATCATTCAAATTTTAAGGGTTGGCCTAATAAAATAGAGACACTAACATATCATTGGAAAAATGATAAAGCTAGGTTTATTAAAGAGGTTAAACGAAAAAAAATTGATGTTTTAATTGGTAATATTCCTGCTACTGCTTATGAAATTTTTCGTGAAATTGCACGCGAGCTTCCCCATGTTAGATTTATCCCATCTATAGATACCCAGTTTTCAAATAAATCTAAAGAAAATGTAACTAGATTTGCTTGGAAGTACAACATTGCAATTCCAAAAACTTATATTTATTATAAACATGATAATGCTGATAAATTTTTAAAAAAATGTAAATATCCAAAAATTATTAAAAAATCTTTTGGCCCATCAAATTATGGTGGTTATTTTGTTCACAAAGTAGATTCTTATAAAGAAGCAAGAGCATTATTTGATGAGAAAAAATATCATCCACAATATTTTCAAGATTTTATACCTATGCAAGCAGATATCCGCGTAATGTTAATTGGTCATAAGCCAGTTTGTGCGTTTTGGAGACGCGCACCAGAGGGAGAATGGTTAACTAACACCTCTCAAGGCGGGAGCATGGACTATATTGATGTTCCGAAATCTGTTCTTGATTTAGCTGTAAAAGTATCAAAAGCAGCTCGTGCTGAATATTGGGCATGTGATATAGCTTATTCAAAAGATGGTAATATAAGAATTTTAGAATGTGCTACTGCATTTGCTGCATTTCCTTACATTAGAGACTGGATTGGTCAATATATTATGTGGAGTTTAAGTGAGGGTAGATTTAGAAAACCTCATACTCCAATGTTTAATTGGGAAGAGTTAGGCAAGCTTAATAGCTCAATGCTAAGAACTCTTAGACATATTCATTTTGGTAAATTTTCTCTAAGTTATGATGGCGAATACTTTGGTAAAAAGAAAAAATATTATGGTGGAAAAAAAGTTTACCTTCATGCATTGGATGAAAAATATAAAATGTATGATGTTAAGCGTAGGTGGAGCGAAGAGTGGCCAAGTGAGATTTATAACTATCAAGATAATCTTGCTTTAAAGTCATCAAAATTAAAATTAAAAAAAGCTAAAAATATTCCAAATCCGACTGATGATGAATCATCTCAATCAGATTTTAATAATGCTAAAATTACAAAAAAAGAATTGAGTGATTTCTTAACATCTATTAATGGTATTGGTAAGAAAAAAGTTAAAAAAATATTGAATTATTTTGGAGGTACAGAAGAAGTTGTAGGAATATTGCACCAAAATATTAATATTCTTAAAGAAGTTAAATGTATAACGAAGAAGCATGTTGCCAAACTTGAAAAGCATTTAAAAAAATTTTTAAAATAGGAAAAAAATGTATAAATTAGTACTTTTTTCAACTTTATTAACCCTAGTTCTCTTTTTGCCATTAAATGCTAAATCTACATTTAATGGTCAAAAAGTATATCTAAAAGAGTGTAGAACTTGTCATCTAGGCAGTAATGTTTTTTTAAATATGCATACACATTCTCAATGGAAAAAAGTATTAGATAGTGATGGAAAAATACTTTCTGATATCCATCTAAACAAGAGTATGCAAAATACAAAATCTAAAGATGGAATTATGAAAAATTCTCACTCCTTTTTCAAAAATTCTACATATATAAAACAATATTTGGAGCTTAAAAACTTTATAATTTCATCTACTCAAAAAAATGATAAAACTTTATAATTATAAAAAATTATCTCACATTAATAGAGTTTCACTATAATAAAACTATTAATTTATAATTTTTAGGACTTTATTTTGAGCGTACAACCATTTACCCACCTACACTTACATACCGAATACTCACTGCTTGATGGTGCAAATAAACTTACAAATTTAGTCAAACAAGTTAAGAAACTTGGTATGACCTCTGTTGCAATGACTGACCACGGAAATATGTTTGGGGCTATTGACTTTTATCATCAAATGAAAGCTGCAGATATAAAACCAATTATTGGCATGGAGGGGTATATTCATAATGGTGAAACTTTAGATGATAAATCTACAAAACAGCGTTTTCATATATGTTTATTTGCTAAAAATAAAAAAGGTTATGAAAACCTTATGTATCTCTCTTCAAAAGCATATATAGAGGGGATGTATTATTTTCCCCGTATAAATAAAAAAGTGTTGCGTGAATACAGTGAGGGTATTATCTGTACATCAGCTTGCTTGCAGGGTGAAGTGAACTGGCATCTAAATCTACAAAATGAAAAAAATGTTAAAAATGGAGCATTAGGATATGATGGTGCCTTAGCTGTTGCACAGGAATATAAAGATATTTTTGGAGATGATTTTTATCTTGAACTTATGCGTCATGGTATTGGCGATCAGCTTTTTATTGATGAGCAAATACTAAAAATATCAAAAGAGTTAGATA
>JAKISX010000025.1 GCA_021648405.1 Sulfurimonas sp.
TATTATAGCTTGTGTTTGTAAAGAGAGAAGTTAAAGAGGAAAAATTTAATAAATCTATTTAGTATGTTAAAAAATAAATGTTTCTTGCACTTCTTTAGGTAGATAATCTATATCTTCTGTTATCTCATACATTTTCATATAAAAATCTTTATCTGATAAATCAGGGTTTTTTTGCTGAGTTTTATGCTCTAGTTCAAGGTGCTTATTAGGATTGTGAGAACAATAAAATCTACCACTAATCTCTTTTGGTGCATACTTTACTATTGTAAGTTGATTATCACTAGCATTAAAATTACCACCAACTTTTTTCGGAGAATTTTTAAATGATGTCAATATATTTTTTCCACAAAAAAATCCACCACCAATTTCAATAGGTGAACCATTTAATGAAGCAAGATGATTATCAAAACAAATATAGTTTTCAGTAACTTTTTTAGGAGAAAAAATTAAAGATGAAAGTTTGTTCCCACTACAATTAAAACTTCCATTAACCACAGTAGGAGAATATTTTAATGATTATAGTTGGTTATAGCTACAATCAAAACTACCATTTATAATGATTTTTGGAGAACCCTCAATAGAAGTCAATCCAATGCCAGATACATAAATATGCCCAACAAATATTTTATAAGTTAAGTCACCATATTTTGTATCTTTAAATTTCATTATTAGTCCTCTATTTATTTTATTATTATAGCTAGAGTATTTAACAATGAGTATAGATAATGATTTTCCTTTTCTATAAAGGTCACGGAATTGCTTATGTGACCTTTTCTAAAAAATGAATACATCTTGATAATTATCTATATTTTCTATAATTTCAATATATGCTTTGATTTCCTTTACATCGTAATCATTAAGCATAAGTCTTAATTGTTTCATATCATCTTCTAATCTGTTGTTATCAGAACATGTTATAGATATTATTTGAGTAATGTCTGTAAGTGTAACCCTAGCATTATGAAACTGTAAGTCAAAAGATTTTGCATTGAAAATGATTTTTTCAAGCCTTGTGTTAGTGATAGTAAATTCTGTGTTATCTATAACTATCTTGCAATCTATACTAGAGTTTAATTGAATAAGATTAAGTAAATATCTTACAGTATATTCATCTTCTCCTTCCTTGATTGTTTTCAACATTAGTTTTGTAATGGTATTAGATATAAAACTTTTGTTAAGTGAAAATAATTTTGATTGGCTAATCGCTTGTACTCGTTTATTTGTAAATATATTTGTCTTTTGTAGTTTTAATAACATGTAATCAATTGTTTCACAAAAAAGGTCAATATTAAGTTTTGGTATATTCAATCCAATTTTTTGAATTTCTTTACCTTCTTTTTTTAGTTCATCTAATTCCTCTTTACTATAAAAATCTTCATCCTTAAATAATCTGTACTTTAATGATGTTGCTGAAAGTGCAGTAGCTTCATCATCTTCAAGATAGTAATAAGTTTTTTGTGTTTTAAGACTTGATGAAAATCAGAGTGGTTTAAGGATGATTAAATGGATATAGTCAACTCAATGCCAGGGATGATGTAACTACCTTTATAGGTAGTTATAAAGAGGGTTATCTAGCTTCTTTTATCGCTTCTAGGGCAGCTTTATAGTTTGGTTCATCTGTAACCTCTGGAACTATCTCTTTATAAACCACTTCCCCACTTCTATCAATAACAAAAACAGCTCTAGCACTTAAGCCTTTGAGTTTGTTGTCATCCATCAATACACCAAATGCTTTAGATACATCTTTATCTATATAGTCAGAAGCTACTGTTAAGTTAGATATACCCTCAGTTGTACAAAACCGCTGAGATGCAAAAGGTAAATCCATAGAAATAACAGTTGTTTCACAGATATCTAAATCATTTACCTCTTGGTTAAATCTTCTTGTTTCAGCAGCACAAGTATCGGTATCTAAAGATGGTACAGTGATAATCAGTTGAATATTATCCTTAGCCCCACCAATCTCTACATCACTTAAATCAGTCCCTATAGCGATAACAGAAGGTACTTTATCACCAATGTTAAGTTCGTTACCCACTAAATTTACAGTAGTACCTTTAAAAGTCGTTGTTTGCATAAAATTTCCTTAAACTATTTTGAAAATATATTAGCATAAAAATAATGTAAGTTATCTTATTTATTATATAATTCGATAAAAAGTATCACTTAAGATAACTTCTTACCAAGGGTGTAGCTTTAGTGAGCGAATATAATAGTAGGTGTATAAATGCAAAACCCTTTTGAATCAGGACATATAAAAAATTATATATTATTTTATGTAAGTGTTGTAGTTATAATGATACTATTTTTTATCGCATCTACTCTTTTTCATGAGATAAAACCTGTAGATAAAAAAACTTTTAAAAGCGTTGATATTAATAACTCTAAAAATAATAAAATTATAGATAATAATGTTACTTTCGTACCAAAATTTAAACTACTCAATAAAGAGTATGAATAAAGCTACTCTTTTGTAACTATATAAAGTTGTTTATGTTTTAATCGTTTTAAGATATCCATAACAGTTACAAAGTCTTGAAAACGCGATTCTTTATCACTTCTAAGAACAACAATCTGCTCTTTTGTAATTTTAGTCAACTTTTCTTCAAGTTCTTTAGCGGTTACTTTAATTTTTTCAAAAAACATCTCACCTTTAGCATTTACATAAACAGTTATCTCTTTTTGAGTATTTTCTTTTTGCGTAGCTTCAGCTTTTGGAAGTTCTACAGGGATAACACCTTGTTTTATAAAGGTAGCAGTTGTTAAAACCATTACAAGAAGAACAAGCATAATATCTATAAATGGGATGACATTTATGGAGTCAAATCTTTTATAGCTTTTTTTACATTTTGCCATCAGTTTTTAAGCCTCTTTTTTATCAGTTGCTACATCAAAGAGAGTTAAAATTCTCTCAACTTTACGGAGTAGTATTGTGTATGCTACAATTGCTGGTATTGCAACTACAAGACCCATTGCTGTTGCTTTAAGTGCAAGAGCAAGACCAACCATAATTTGTTTAGCATCAACAGCACCAACATCACCCATAGAATAAAATGTAATCATAATACCTACAACTGTTCCAAGTAGTCCAACATAAGGAGCATTTGTTCCAATTGCACTAATTACTCCAATATTATTAGTTAAATCTATATCTAAAGTATCTCTATGATTATAATCTTCTATACGAATACTTTTGTAAAACATCATTCTTTCAATAAAAAGCCATAAAGTTACTATGCTCATTAATATTAAAGTTCCCATAACACCATAATCTAGAGCTTGTTCGGCGTACACTAAAAAATTATTTGATTCCATCTATATCCTTAAAGTTTAAAATTATTTTTGTTGTTTGATTAGGGATAGATTCAATTCTAAGTTTTATATCTTGTTTATCACAAAATCTTTTTACTAAACTCAGACCTATACCAAATCCTTGTATATCTGTATTGCTTTGATAGTAGTTGTCAAAAACTTTTACTAGCTCACTCTCATCCATACCAATTCCATAATCTTGAATAACAAGAGTATAATCTTTTAAAACTATATCTATTTTATCACTATTTGGAGCATATTTTACACCATTATTAATAATATTGTCAATAACTTTTCCAAGCCCTATTTGGTCACTATATATAAGTGTGTTATTTATATCTAAATTAAATTTAATATTTGGGTATATTCCAGACAAAAATTCAACCCTTTTATTTATGAGTTCATCCAAAGAAAATTTTTCATTCAAATCAATTAGGGTTTGTGTTTTGATTGTATAATCTAGTTCATTGTATCGTTGTTGTAGCATATCTGAAGCCATCTCAATTCTCTTGATTCGTTTTAAAATCTTTTCATCTTGTTGATTTTTTTTTAACATTCCAATATTTGTTTTTATTGTGCTTATTGGTAGGTTTAATTCATGCAGAGTGTCTTTTGAAAGATTTTGAATATTTTGAATATATTTTTTTAAAGGTTCTATCGCTAAATTTGCCATAAATACACCACACAATATAATTAAAGATAAAATAATTACTAGAAGTAAGTAGATATTTATAATCTGTGAAAAATAATAAAAAATACTAATAAGTCCAACAGTAGTAAATATATAATAGATAAATATATTAAGTGAAAGATTACGAAACAAGTTTATATCCAATTGCTCTAATATTTTCTATTTTAATATGCGGAACTAGTTGTTTAAGGCGACTAACATATACTCTAAGCGCACCATCACTGCCACCTTCTTCTATACTCCAAAGCTCATTTATAATAAGCTCTTTTGGTACGGTAGAATCGACATGAGCCATTAGTAAGCTTAAAAGTGTGTACTCTTTTACGGATAAATCTAACTCTACATCATCGTACAATATTCTATGGTGAATTGTATCTAAGAAAAGTTTGCCAACGCAAGTTACTTTTTTTTCATCAACTCTTTTTAGTAATGCTTTTATTCGTAGTAATAATTCGTCATTATCAAAAGGTTTTTTAATATAATCATCACATCCACTTGAAAAAGCATCAAATAATTTATTTTTTTCTTTATGTGAGGTTAGAAAAATTGCAGGTGTAGTATCATCAGCTTCACGGAGATCTTTTAAAAGAGTAATGCCATCAATTAGTGGTACATTTATATCAAGCAGGTATAAATCAAATTTTTCTTTAAATGTAAAATCAAGAGCATTTTGCCCATTTCGAACATGAGTAACTTCATAATCTTCAAGCAGATCCACTAGAGTTTCCCCTAAAAGGAGATCGTCCTCAAGAAGTAAAATTTTATTCAATGTCTTGGATAGCCCAGTTAATAGTTTTTCCAGCATAAAGGGGAACTACACCAGAGTAGGTGTCAGGTATTACAAATTCACGCTTTTGCAATCTTACTTCTTTAAATTCTGGACAAATTCCATAGATATTTTGAGCATTATCACTTATAAATGATTGGAGGTTATCTAGTTTGTCATATTGTTCAAAAATTTCACATAAAAGTTGAAGCGCAATTGGTGCTGTAAATACACCAGCAGCACAACCACAACTCTCCTTTTTATCACGAGGGTGTGGTGCTGAATCAGAACCAAACATCACTTTTGGATGAGCTTCAAGAGCTATACTTAAAAGTGCATCTAAATCTTCAGGTCGTTTAGCAATAGGCTTACAGAAATTATGTGGCATCATCATCCCACCAATCACATCATCAAGTGTTAAAAGCAAGTGATGGACAGTTATGGTTGCATGAAGGTTTTCAAATTTGTCTAGCATATCAACAGCAGCTTTAGTCGTGATGTGTTCCATAATAATTTTAAGTTTTGGAAATGAAGTTGCTAAAAGTTCATAAACACTCATAAACTCAGCCTCCCTATCCATTACAAACCCATCAGTCTCACCATGCACACAAAGAGGAATCTCAAGCTCACTCATAGCTTCCAATGTAGGACGCATCTCTTCAATATCAAATGAGCTTACACCATCCTCTGAGTTAGTAGTAATTCCAGCAGGGTAAAGTTTTATAGCTGTAATCTCTTCAGCAACATCCTCTAAAAATGCCCTATCATAGTTTTTATAAAATAGTGTCATATAGGGTTCAAAAAAATCATTTGCAACAGCTGCCATGATACGCTCTTTGTAAGCTTTAACATCTTTAAGTGTACAAACTGGAGGGACAAGGTTTGGCATGATTATAGCTCCACTAAAGCTGTAAGCAGTAAGTGGTGCAATGTTTTCAAGCATAACTCCATCACGAAGGTGTAGATGCATATCTAAAGGCATTAAAAGTGTATGCGTTTTCATCGGTTTCCTTGATAAAAAGATTATTTATTTAATGCGTATTATAGCTAAAGTTATTGATAATAGAAAAATGGTTTGCGTTGGTATTATTGAATTTTATTTTTTGCGGGCAATAAGTAAAGTAGAAATATCCATAGAAAAACTTTTTGTATAGAGCATCTCAAAACCAGCTATTCCCAATTCTTTTTGCAAATTTTTGACAGTTGAAAAGTCTTCTATAGAGTTAGGCAAGTATTCATAAGCTTCTAAATTTTTAGAGATAAATCCACCAACTTTTGGTAATATTTTATTTGTGTAAAAATTCATTACTTTTGAAGGTAATGATGGATTTTCATTTTTCATAAACTCTAAAATTACAACTAATCCGCCAATTTTCAAAACACGGTTAAACTCATTAAGTGCAGCTTCACGCTCCATAACATTACGAATTCCATAAGTTATACTAATAATATCTGCACATCCGTCTTCAAGAGGCATCTCTGTTGCAGGAGCTATATGATAATTAAATTCAGGGTACTTTTTGCGAGCTACATCAACCATGCCGTTTGATGGATCAACTCCAACTATCTCACCAATAGATATACCATTAACCTCAGAACGTTTTTTCCAAAAATCCATCATATCGCCAGTTCCACATGCTACATCTACTATTTTATTCAAAGTATCACTAGCACTAAACTCATAAGCTAAATCACAAGCTTTTCTTCTCCATGATTTATCAACACCCATGCTCATAACGCGATTTGCTGTATCATAAGTTGGCGCTATATCATCAAACATTGATACAATTTTTTCTTGTTTTTGTGCTTTTTGTTTACGGTGAGAACTCATAAATTCAAATCCTTTTTCATCCACGAAATTATATCTTCTTTTTTTAAATTTAACACCTCAAATTTATCAGCTAAATGTAGATAACATAAATAATAATCAGTTATCTTTTTAGTTAAATTCATCATTTTTTGCGTACCCTCAATCATAATGTTTTTATAATTATTTACAATAGATAAATCCTCCGAGACTATAACTTTTCTATTTTTAACATTAAAAAGAGGTATGGTTTTATCAAACTCTTTTTGACGCGAATATATTAAAATATCTGGGGCTTTTCCATCTACTAACCTCGCGTCTAGTGTTGGTCTATCAGCGCGAACTGTACCCCCGCCAATAACCAATAAATCACAGACATCACGCATTTTATGTACATTTTTCCTAGATTTTTCTGTACTAACTATCCCATCAGTTGAACCATCTAATCTTTGAGCCCATTTAAAAAATACAAATTTATCTTTTTGCCATAAATTAAATGGTTCCAAAAGGTCGTCACACTCTTGTTTTAAAACTCCAAATTCTGCATTAGAATTAAAATCATCTTGAAAACTATCTTTTGAACCTATATATATTTTCTTTATATTTAATTTATTGATTAAATTTGCACATGCAGGGGTTTTACCTACTTTAGAACATGGCTCTAGTGTTGTATAAAGAGAACAATCTTTAAAGATATTATTGTGGTTATTAATGAGGTAGTTATGGATATCAGCAGAGTTTTGTTTTTGTAATATGTCTTTGTTATTTGTAAGTTTATAGTAAGCTATTTTTAAAGCCTCAACTTCAGCATGGGGGAATCGTACTTTTTTATGAGCCTCTACTGCTAAAAGTTCACCATTTTTACCTACTACAGTGCAACCAACAGCAGGATTTGGATAAGTTAAACCTTGATATTTCCAAGCCTCTCCAACAGCAAGAGACATATAAAAGTTGTTATCTATTACCATTCAAAATAAATTTTTGCTTTTAAAATTTCACCAAAATCTACTAATGTTTCTTTACCATCAACATCTACAAAAATTTTAGAGTTTTCTACTTTAGTTAAAATTCCTCTTATCTTAGTTTTATCATTTAAAAGAAGGGATACTCTTTCACCAATTGAAAGATTGTAGTGCTTAAGTTTATTTAATTTACGCTCAATTCCTGGACTACCAACTTCCATGCGATAATCTCCTGAAACAGGTGGAGTTACGTCTAAAAGAGGAGAGATTAAACGACTAAGTTCAGCACATTTATCTAGACTTACTGGTTTTCTTTTTGAGTCTTCAAACTCGTTTGATATAACAGAGATACGATAAATTATTTCATCAAATTCATTTACAGTTGAGATGTCATAAAGTTGCATATCAACAGATTCTACAAATGAATTTATATCACTCTCAAGACTCATTTTTACCCTTTGATATCTTTTTAAATAACTCATCTATAGCTTGAGCTTGTTTAAGATGCTCATCAAATTCAAAAATCAATTTTGGGCAACGAAACCAACCTTGATCTTTTTTACAAAAATCTTCAACAATAGGACGAGCTTTTTTTAGTTGCTTAATATATACTTTTTTTTCTTCATCACTAAAAAAACTAGGATCTATATATACCTTAGCATCATCACGACCACGAGAACATTTTACTTCAATAATATTTAGATCATGTAAACGATTGTCATTTAACTGGCTTAGAGCTTCTGGAATTAATTCTTGTAAAATAGAATCTGTTCTTTTTAGCTTTATTTGTGCTTCAGTCATTAAAATACCAATCTAAAAAGAAACTTTTTGCTCAATTCTTTTGAATGTTTCAATAACATCACCAACTACAACATCATCATAACCTTTAATACCAACACCACACTCATAGCCATTACCAATCTCAGAAACATCATCTTTGAAGCGCTTAAGTGAAGTAAGTTCACCCTCATAAATTACAACACCATCACGAATAACACGAACAAGTCCACCACGAATAAGCTTACCATCAACAACCATACAACCAGCAATCATGCCACCAGGAATTTTAAAAGTATCTTTTACATCTGCTTGACCAGTATTCTCTTCATCATATTTTGTATCCATCATACCTGTAAGCATAGCAGTTACATCATCTAAAAGTTGATAGATGATAGAATAGTTTCTAATCTCAATACCTCTTTGTTTTGCTAAGGCTTTAACAGAACCAGTTGGACGAATATTAAATCCTAATAATATACAATTATCACTTGCATTTGCAAGTTCAACATCATTTTCTGTAATTCCACCAACGCCAGTAGAGATGACATCAATTTTCACTTCTTCATTTCTAAGTTCTGATAAAGATGACTTAAGCGCTTCGAGCGTACCATGCACATCTGTTTTAAGAACAACTTTAAGAGATTTTAAACGACCTTCTTTAATCATTGCAGTCATATCTTCAAGAGAAGACTTAGTAGAATGAGAAAGTTCTTTATGTCTGTCATATTCATGACGCTTTAAAGCATACGCTTTAGCTTCTTTTTCGCTACCCATAACTGTCATAGTTTCACCAGATGATGGAACTTCACTTAAACCTGCTACTTGTGCTGTATGACTTGGAAGTAAAGCTTTTACTTGTTTGTTGCTTTCATCAATAAGTGTTTTTACACGACCATAAGCCGAACCACAAACAACATAATCACCAATTTTAAGTGTACCGTTTTGAACAATTACTGTAGCTACTGGCCCACGACCTTTTTCTAATGATGCTTCAACAACAGAAGCTTTTGCAAGTGCATTTTCGTTCGCCTTAAGCTCAAGAACATCAGCAGTTAAAAGGATGTTTTCTAGTAAATCATCAATACCCATTCCAGATTTTGCAGAAACAGGGATAAATTCTACATCACCACCCCAATCAGCTGGGTTCATTCCGTGCTCAGCCATTTGTCCCTTAACCATATCTGGTTGAGCTGTCTCTTTATCCATTTTATTTAAAGCAACAATGATTGGTTTACCGGAATCTTTAGCTAACTTAATAACTTCCTCAGTCTGAGGCTTTACACCATCATCAGCAGCAATAACAATAATAATAATATCTGTAATATCTGTACCACGTTGACGCATATGTGAAAATGCCGCGTGCCCAGGTGTATCTATAAATGTGATAGGCTTACCATGTTGCTCTATTGTATAAGCACCAATATGTTGTGTAATTCCACCAGCCTCACCATCTGTTACTTTTGCATCGCGAATAGCATCTAATAAAGATGTTTTCCCATGATCAACATGACCCATTATAGTAATTACAGGTGGTCTTTGAGTTGCATCTGGATCTTCTTCTATATTTTGCACCGTATGAGTAAATTCATCTTTAGGGTCAATTATAGTAACCTTAACATCAAACTCTTCTGAAAGAATTTCAATTTCATCATTTCCTAAAAAATCATTTTTAGTCATCATCATACCAAGATCAAACAGTACTTTTATTATTTCAATTATTGGTCTTTTTAATTTTTCAGCAAACTCATATACACGAATATCTTCAGGAATCTCTACATGCGTAACAATCTCTTCTTCTTGTGTTATTTTTGCATATTTTTTACGCTTATCTCGAGATACTTTTCTGCCACGATTAGCATTTCTACCCTTATTTGAATTTCTACCAGCTGGTTTTGGTGTACGAGGCTTTCTTGGCTCTTCAACAGGAAGAGGAGCTCTCTCTGTAGAGTTTAAGTCAAGAAGTGTTACTTGACCATCCATATCCATAGATACATCACTCATTGAGCCACCAAAGATATCAATTCTTCTACCTTGTTCTTGTTTTTTAGCAGAACTTGTACTTGCTCTAGATCTTTTCTTTTGAGCTAACTCTTCTATAACTTCAGCACTCATTTTTCCATATGAAGATACTGATGCTTGTTTAGATGGTATAGAATAATTTTCTTCAATTTTTGGCTTTTTCTTCTTAACAATTTTAAGTCCACTAAGTTTTCTTTTTGGAACTTGAACTGTTTTTATAGGTGATTCTTTTTTTTCTTTTTCAGGAATATCTTCTATTTTTTCAGTTTTTACAGAAATTTCTTCTTTTGGAGCAGTCTTTTGCGTTTGAGTTTTTTCTTTTTCAGGCACAGCTTCAGCTTTAGCTTCAATCTTTTTGTCATTTTTTGCTATTTCTTCTACTTTAGATTGTGCTTTAGGAGCATCACTTTTTTTAGTTTCTACTGGCTTAGGTATCTCTTCTTTAGATGCAGGAGCTTCACCATTCATAATGTAATTTGCTATCTGCTCAGCTTGTTCCATACTTATTGTACTTTGGGCAGATTTAACATCAATGCCCATCTCTGTTGCTTTATTTATAACATCTTTTGAAGCTATACCCATTTCTGTTGCAACTTCGTGTACTCTAACTTTATCTATCATCAGCGATGATCTCCTTTAGTTTATTCATAAGTTTTTCTTTATTGCTACTTTTACATTGGCGCATAAGTGCTTTTAATAATTTTTTATCATCATCTAAGCAGTTATCACACAAATAAAAAGTTTTACCATCTCCATCAAAGATTTTTAATATGCCATCTACACATTGAAGTCTTTGCATATTTTTTTGAATATTTCTACCTCTACAAGAGATACACATTCTAATTATCTGGTGCAATTTTTTCGCCATTATATCTTAATCTTACTTTATTTAATAGGCTAACGCTCTATTATTAATCCATTATTGTCAAAATCTAATGTTTTAACCATAAAATCTGGAAACTTTTGTTTTAATTTATTTGAAATTATCGCTACATCATCATCGTATACCATATTAAAAAATGTAGAACCACTGCCTGAAAGTGTGCTCATCAAAACTCCACTTTCATATGCTATTTTTTGCACCGAAAAAAGCTCTGGTAGTGTTTTCATTCTAGCTTTTTGATGGAATCTATCATGGGATGCTAATTTTAACATCTCCCAATCTTCATTAAAAAAAGCAGCTACACTTAAAGCAGTATGAGATAGATTGTATACTGCATTATCTTTGGAATAAGATTTTGGAAGCACTGTGCGAGAACGAGATGTATTCATCTGCTTGTTTGGTATTACCACTATCGCTTTTATATAATCTGGTAGATGTTTTTTTTGTGAAAACACTTTATTTTTCTCAACTGTAGCTACATTAAATCCACCCATAACTGCTGGAGTAATATTATCAGGATGAGATTCATAAACAAGAGCGTAATTTAAAATCCGTCTCTTAGAAACCCTTATTCCAGCTGCCTCATGAGCAGAAGTTATAGCAGATACTATTACAGCAGATGAAGATCCAAGTCCTCTTGACATTGGAATTTGATTATAAAATGTAAATTTAAAATTTTGTACTTTATTTGTTAATCTTTTATAATGCGTATTAAATATTCCAACAAAAAGATTATTTCCTTTTAAGCGCGGATTATTTTCACCCTCACCTTTTATGGATACACTAAAAAATTTTGATGGATGAAATTCAACACGATTCCTTAAATCAACCGCTAAACCTAAAGAATCAAAACCTGGACCTAAGTTTGCACTTGTTGCTGGTACACTTATTGTCATTAAAGACCTTTATTTTAAACAGCACCAATACCATAAGAAGGGACTGTTATATTTGTAAACTCACTATAATCAAGCACATCTGGAAGCTTAAAACTACTCTGTGGTGCTATTTCTAATTTTTGAGTTTTTATTTCTGATGAAATTTTAACAAAAAAGAGCTTTCCTATCGCTTTTATTGGTTGATTTTTATTAAAATAAAAAGCATCTGTTGCAAAAAGTGGTATATCTTTTAAGATACTTAAGGATTTTAAAAAGATATATGCTATTTTTATCGCCATAAAGCTTCCTGGTCCATTTGCATAAAAGATTTTTTTTATCTCATATGTAGCTAAAAAAGATTGAAATATTTTTGGTAATGCTTCTGAACTTTTTTCACTACACTCTATAGTATTTATAAGTTTTTTATCTTCATATATTCCAATAAGAATTGGGGTTGATAAAGTTATACAAACAATATCAATTTTTTTAAACATATGCTTTTTCGAGCTCCATTGTTTTTTCGCCAACTAACTCAATAACTTCATAGTTTTCAGGACTTTTAAGCAGTTCTAGTGTAAGCTTATGGTTTAGATCATGACTTCCAGCCATGGCTTCATAGTTGCCTATAAAATTCATCCCTATTAAACTCATATCACCAATAGCATCTAAGATTTTATGACGAACAAATTCATCTGAGTATCTTAATCCCTCAGCATTTAGAACTTTTTTATCATCAAGAACTACTGCATTTTTTAATGACCCACCTAGCGCTAAACCTTTTGAGCGAAGATATTGCACCTCATGTAAAAAACCAAATGTTCTAGCACGAGATATCTCATCTTTGTAGGATTGTTTTGTAAAATGTAAAGTATACTCTTGTTGTTTAATAACTGGATGAGGAAACTTAATAGTAAAGTTGTATTTTAAATTATCAGATGGTGAAAGTTTTACATATTTTTCGCCCTCTTGAATTATTATATCTTTTTTAATACGCATTATTTTTTTAGGTTTATCTAATTCTATAACTTCTGCTTCATCTAAAAGCATACAAAAACTTGCACTGCTTCCATCCATAACTGGAACTTCATCTGAATCTACTATTATTTTTAAATTATCAATTCCATAAGCATAAACTGCTGATAATAAATGCTCAATTGTAGAGATTACAAAACCATCTTTTCCTATAACTGTAGCCATTTTTGTATCAACTACATTTTGGGGAATAAGAGGTATAGCTACATCCACATCGCTACGATAAAATACAATACCGCTATTTGATTCAAGTGGCTCTATGCGAAGCTTAACAGGTGAGCCTTTATGTAAACCTATACCAACGAGCTCTACACTTTTTTTAATAGTACTTTGGTACATTATTTGTCTCCTTTATAAAAGAAGTGAATTTAAAAAAAAATTCATTATTATTTTCCGTCTATAATTTTTTTGGCACTATCTATTATATCGGTAATATTCAATTTTATCCAAGTACTATCCATCCATTCAGCTGGACGAACTTCAATACCTTGAACTAATACTCCAAAATGCAAATGATCCCCCATAGCATAACCACTTGTCCCAGTACGAGCTATTACATTTTTTGCATTTAAGAAATCACCAGAATTTATATTTACACTAGAGCAATGTCCATATAGTGTATATAAGCCTAATCCATGAGAGAGTATAGGCATGTTTCCATACAAGCCATTAAAATCTGAGTAAACAATATCACCACCATTTTGTGGAATGATTTCTGCCATTGCATTGCTAGCTAAATCAATTCCTAAGTGATATGATTCGCTAATATAATTTCCTTCATAAAGATATTTTCTATGATCACCAAATGTTGCTACAACTTGTCCATTTTTCAGTGGATGCATCTTATTGATTTTAAATTTGCTTATCATTTCCTTTGAGACTTTTGAAGTTATCTCTCGTATAAGATTTTCATCTTTAGCACGAACATCTTCATTTATTATTTTAAATTGTTCAAGTGGATTTTGAACTCCTTGTGTCTCTACAAACTCCTCAGCAAGTTCAGCAATTTTACCTTTTAAAAATTTATCACTAATTTTTATATGTGAAATTCGATAATTTTTTTGTTTTAAATATAATGGAATATAACTTTTAGATACATTCTGAGCATAATCACTTGCAATAATTGTAGCTTTAAAGTTTTCACTGTTTACTGGCCATGCTAACAATGATATATAATAACCCTCTTTGTAAAACGGTTGTGGTATAAATTTTTTATTATAATTAGTTTGAATATAAATCTCTTTTAAATTTTCATCATTGGCTTTAAATATAACTACTGCTGAACCACCTTTGTTAATTTTATAAGAATGAATAACAGCAGCGAGTTCAGGGCGTCGTTTATCTATTATTAATTCAAACTCTTTTACAGAACTATTTCCTTTTAAGAAATTCCATTTACTTGCATCATTAGCCTCTACAATAATTTTAACTATTTTATCTTTCATTGCGTAAGCACTTCTAGGAGGCTCAACTGCCACATTAATATTATTATTTAAAACAAGAGGCTGTTCTGAATAAAGTATTTTTTCACCAGTTGAACTTTGAAGTATAACTTTATATGATTTTATTCCACTATTGTCTTTTATACTAAGATTTAATGGCTCTTTTAAGTTCCAGTATCCATTTGTTTCAAGACTGATATCTGGAACATCCCTTTCAAAAAGTGTTGAATAATAAAGATATACTCCGCCTACTATAGCTAATACTAAAACAAATAAAATACCAAATGATGAACTGTTTTTTCTTCTCAATTATATACCCTCTTTTATTATCTCTTTGCCCTTATATATTACAACTACTTTCTTAACAGTTGGTAAACCTAAGGATTCGTTAATCACTGAATGTGCATCTTGCATTTTAGCGCCACTTGCAATTAAATCATTATCATCCAATTTGAAGACAGCTAAGCTTCCTTCATCGACAAGCTCTAATTTATTTAACAAAATTATTTTCAATCTTAAAGTAGCTAAAGATTGGTAATTTAGTAAATTTTCGTTACATAAACTTACCTTAGCTTTATTTTGCACTAATACCTCTGCCATAGCAAATACTGTACCATTTACAGCTTTTTTAAAACCACTTGTAATATCTATTAAACCCGCATATAAAGAGGTAGCCATCTTAACATTTAACTTAATATTTTTACTCATAAAATACTCAAAAAGCTCTATTGAGTTACTAACTTCAACTATACAATCAGCGGAAGATGGATATGAAGTTTTTAATTTATCTATCCATGGAATAAAGTTTAGATTTAAATCAAAATCAAATTTTGAACAATAAAATGAAACTTTTTTATGTAAAGATAAAAAATAAGAATACAAAGCACTTCCGCATGCTAAAGTATCTATTGTAGGATTATCTTTTAAAATAATAACTATATGTTTAGTGGAATCTTCTTTAAAATTTTCTAACATTTGAAATTATACTAAGTTTTCTTTTTATTCGTCTTATATACCATAGCTAAAACTTCAGCTACTGCTATAAATAAAGCCTCTGGTATGGTTTTTTCTACTTCAACATCTGTATATAAACTCCGTGCTAATGGTGGATTTTGAATTATTTGAACATTATTTTCTCGAGCTATCTTTTTTATTTGTTGAGCTAAATGATCTTTTCCTTTTGCTACAACAATTGGGGCACCTTTTAACTCTTCATATTTTAAAGCTACAGCGTAATGTGTGGGGTTTGTTATAACTACATCTGCATCTGGAACTTCACTCATCATCCTATTTTTAGAAATTTCCATCTGCTTTTGTCTTATTTTTGCTTTTATTAGAGGGTCACCTTCTAAGTTTTTCATCTCATCTTTTACCTCTTGTATGCTCATTTTTAAACCATCAAAATATTGTTTTCTAACAATAATAATATCGATAATTGCAAAAATAAAAATAATAAACAACATAATAAAAGACAAGACTATTGCTTTTTCTTGAAGCCACTCCAGTTGATCGCCCAAACCAAATAAAGCAACCGTGGGTAGCTCTTCTATATAAAAAAAGAAAAATAAAAAACCAATACCAAGGGTTGTAAAACTTTTTAAAGTTATTTTTAAACCCTCTAAAAGCTTTTTCACACTAAAAAGATTTTTTGTTCCTTTAATGGGATCTAACTTACTAAGTTTTGGTACTATAGCATCTGGTGCAAATAAAAAACCAAATTGAGCAAAAGCTGCAATAACTCCAGCAACCGCAACTGCAATTGTAATTGGCATAATTATAAATAAAAATTCTCGAATAGTTATGATAGCTATATCTATCATTAACGCTTTATCAAGAGGGACTCCATGCAAAGAAAAATAGTATTTAAAAAGAAAAATCATATGTGATGACATATATGGAAATAAAAGTAAAAAAGAAAGAATTGCTATAAAAAGGGTAATTACCCCTGAAGCATCTTGGCTTTTTGGAACATTTCCCTCTTTTCTGGCATCTTCAATCTTTTTATCTGTGGGTTGTTCGGTTTTTTCCTGATCATCAGCCATTATTTATCACTTTTGTTTACTTTTAAAAGATTTTATTCAAGGAAGTTGTCTTGATTTTTAGGAACATTGTAACTAAATTTCGGATGGTGGACAAGGAGAGATTTGAACTCTCGGTACAGTCACCCATACGCATCCTTAGCAGGGATGTGGTTTAAACCGCTCACCCACTTGTCCATTTTGAAGTTCGCAATTATAATCAGATAATCATAATATGTAGCTTAAAAATAATCTATATTTGTTTTAAAATTTTTTCAAGTATTTCTGTAGGATTATCTGATTGATAAATTGGACGACCAACTACTATAAAATCAACTAATGCTCTCTTGGCAAATGCAATATCTGCTACTCTTTGCTGATCTCCTGAATTTTCGCCAAATGGTCGAATTCCAGGAGTTAAAGTCATAAACTCATTTGAAGTTATACCCTTTATAGACTCGCTCTCAAAAGCTGAACACACCACACCATCTAAACCGCTATCCATTGCATCTTTTGCAAATTGCTCAGCTTTAGTTAATATATCTTTTTCATATACATCTTTAAACTCATCTTCACTAAAAGAGGTTAAAGCAGTTACAGCAAGAACTATTGGGCGATTTTCATACTTTTGAAGTCTATCCATTACTGTAATCATTGCTTTTTTTCCAGCTGAAGCATGGAGATTAAACATATCAACACCTAGCCCCATTATAGACTCAGCAGCATCTGCCATAGTATTTGGAATATCATAAAGCTTAAGATCTAAAAATATTTTAAAATCAGGGTTTATTTTTTTAATATCTTTTAAAAAGTCTTCACCATCGCGAATATATGTACGAAGCCCAACTTTTAGCCAAACATCATAATTTTGTATCTTTTTTACTAAGTCTAAATTTTCTTTTTTTGTAGATAGATCAAGGGCTACGCATAATTCCATAGTATAAGAACCTTATATTTATTTATGCAATTATATCAAAAATATTAAAATTGCAACATTAATAAATTTTAACTATAATTTCAAACTAATATAACAAAGGAAATTTATGTTTGCAACAACTGAATTAAAAAAATACGATTTAAGTGCTGATGAATTGGCTCAACTACAATATGCAAAAGTATCAACAAGCAAGGGTGATATTTGGTTAAAATTATTTCCAGATGAAGCTCCAAATACAGTTGCAAATTTTGCACATTTAGGAAACTCTGGTTTTTATGATAACTTAACATTTCACCGTGTAATACCTGGTTTTATGGCTCAGGGTGGTTGCCCAACTGGAACGGGAACTGGTGGACCTGAGTGGGCTATAGCATGTGAGACAAAGACTAACACTTCTGTTCATAAACCAGGAACTATCTCAATGGCTCATGCTGGTCCAGATACTGGCGGAAGTCAATTTTTCATCACTTTTGTTGATACTCCTCATCTTGATGGTGTTCACACTGTTTTTGGCGCGATTGAAGAAGATGATACTGCTAGTTTTGATATTTTAGCTAGTATTGAAAATCAAGATGCTATCAATAGTATCTCTATTGTAAAAAGTAAATAATATTTTACCTGTATTTCATCTCTTTTGAGATGAAATTTATACTAATCCTTAAATATCTTTTTATATCCCTTATATGACCGATTATCTAATTTTTTAGAATAAATCCTCTCAATAGCTTTTTTCATTACAAAAGCTATATATCCACTAAAATACATACCAAAAATTTTAGCTACAGCATAACCTCTTCCAAGTGCAATTAATACACCTCTAGATTTTATTTTATATTCTACTAATGCTCTTTTATTGATTAAATTATCTATATTTTTTGCACATAATTCAGCCATCTGTTCAGCTGTATCTGCGGTTGGAGCTACAGCCTCATCATTTCCATTATATATAGTAGTACAATCCCCTATAACAAATGCATTTTTACAATCTGGAATCTCTAAAAATTTATTTGAAATAATATAGCCACTATTATTTTTAGCTATATCAAGGGCATGAACAAGATAACTTGGCTCAATACCGCCAGCAAAAATCATAAAATCCATATGCATAACTTCGCCACAGCTAAGTTTTACACTAGTTTTCGTAACTTCAACAACTTTTCTATTATTTTTAATAATAACTTGTAATTCTTTTAATCTTATATCAGATTTTACAACCAGTTTTTCATCTAAACCTTTTAAAATATGTTCGCCTGAATTTACAATTACAATATTTAATTTTCTACAAATAAAATTATTATTAGAGTAAAACTCTAAAGAAAATGATGCCATTTGAGCTGCAATTTCAACTCCACTAAGACCACCACCAGCAATAACTATATTTAGTGCATTACAGCTTGTTCCACTCTTATCAACTCGCCTAAACAACGACATTTCAAATTTTTGTTTAAAATACATTGCCCGATGTAAAGCTTTAATACCATAAGCATGTTCTTTTAAACCTATAACATTTGACATAAATTTTGTACGAGAACCAACAGCAATAATAAGGTAGTCATATCTAAATCTATTTATATCGGTAATCACTTTTTTATTTTTAAAATCTACATTAGTAACATCTTGTTTGTAAAATACAACATTTTCATTAAATCCTGAGCAAAAAGTAAATAAATCAACTGAAACTTGTGCAAAATCTTCTTCATTAGCGATTAAATCATACACTTCAGTTTGCATAAAATGGTAAGGATTTTTATCAAGTAATACAATATCATTTTGCGAATTTTTTGCTAAATGCTCAACTGCACGCAAACCCGCATAACCACCACCAACAACAATAATCTTATTCTTTTGCATCCCCTGCCTTTTATGGTTTATTTGAAAATTATAACACTTTTAAGTTTTAGATTTGCTATAATTTCATAAAAAAGGACTCATTATCTTAGTACATATCTGTTGCAGTGTTGATTCGCATTTTTTTTTACAAAAACTACAACAAGACTTTCCAAATGAAAAACTAATTGCTTTTTTTTATGACCCAAACATTCATCCATATTTAGAATACCAATTACGATTTTTAGATGTTAAGCGTTCTTGTAAAAAGTTAGGTATAGAAGTTATTGAGGGTGATTATGACTATGAAAATTGGCTTAAGGCTGTTAGTGGCTTAGAAAACGAACCTGAAAAAGGTGCTAGATGTGAAGTTTGCTTTGATAAACGCTTTGAAGTTAGTGCAAAAAAAGCACTATCTCTTGGCGAAAAAAAGATAACTACTACCCTGCTTGTAAGCCCTCTTAAATCACAAGTTCAACTAAAGCGTGTTGGCGATGAATTTTATGCTAAACATGGTGTAGAATTTATTGCACGAGACTATAGGGCTGGTGGTGGTTCACAAGATCAATCTCGTGTTACAAAAGAGGAACAACTTTACCGACAAGATTATTGTGGTTGTATATATGGTTTGAGTATGCAAAGAGAGCAACAAAATCGCTTAATGGATGAGATGTTTTGCCCAATATCAAATCAAATATTACCAGCATCAATTGAAGAACGATTAAAAATGTATAAGCATCGAAATTTCCTAGAAGATAAAAACATAAACTACAAAATCATTAAACAAAAATTTTTAAATTATCGCCAACTTAATTTTAAAGTTATGCTTGGGAAAAAAGATGTAGTCCCTGCTTATGCATTGTCTTATTCAACACTCTCAAGAAAAAAAACACAAGGCAAAATTGAATACAACATAGGAAATATTTATTATTTTAATCGTGAGGAGATTAAATTTATAACACTCAAAGATTTTAATGAAGCATGTGATTTAAATTATAAAGGTATAGAGTCTTTAATTTTTAATCCCCCTAGTTTTGAAGATGAACTAAAGTTTAGAAACTCTTTAGCATGTGGGGATTATGATCTTACGCCTATTATAATTATGCAAAAAATTCCAGATGTTAAACTAACTATAGAACTAAATGCAAAAACTTACGAAGATGTCAAAGAAAAATTAATTATTCTATGAATACAAATCTCTTTTTATGCTGTATGTAAACTATATTTTGCTAAAATATCTAAAATTATTATATAAGGCTTTTGCATATGACTATGGATGTTATGGAAATTCAAGAGATAATCCCTCATCGTTATCCCTTTTTACTTTTAGACCGTGTTACAGATATATCTCCAAACGAATTTTTAGTTGGTTTTAAAAATGTAACTATTGGAGATAATATCTTTCAAGGACATTTTCCTGGTCATCCAATCTATCCAGGTGTTATGATACTTGAAGGCATGGCTCAAGCTGGTGGAATCCTTGCATTTAAAAGTATGAATATGACTAAAGAAGAAGCTGCAAACAAGGTAGTTTATTTTATGAGTATTGACAAAGCTAAATTTCGCGCACCCGTTAAACCAGGTGATAGACTAGAGTACCGCATCAACGTTATTAAAAATAAAGGTGCAATTTGGGTTTTAGATGGAAAAGCTTATGTTGATGACACTTTAGTTTCTCAAGCTGAACTAAAAGCTATGATTGTAGATAAGTAAAAGGTTGAAATATTGAGAATAAGAGCTAAAAGTAAATGCACAGAGGCACTAAATGCCAAGTCGTAATATATCCCCACATGCTATTATCGAAGATGGTGCGATAATTGGTGAAAATGTAGAAGTTGGACCGTTTTGTTTTGTATCAAAAAATGCAAAAATAGGTGATGGTACTACAATAGCGCAAAATTCTTGTATCTACGGCAATACTGTTATTGGAAAAAACAACACCATATTCTCACACGCTGTAATAGGTTCAATCCCTCAAGATTTAAAATATGACGGTGAAGATGTTGAACTAATAATTGGTGATAATAACACCATTAGAGAGTTCACTCTTTTTAATCCTGGAACTAAAGGTGGTGGTGGTAAAACTATAGTTGGAAACCATAACCTTTTCATGGGTTATGTTCATTTAGGTCATGATGTTATTGTTGGAAATCATTGTATACTTGCAAATGCTGCTGCTTTAGCTGGTCATGTTGAAATTGGAGATTATGTTGTAGTTGGTGGAATGACACCAGTTCATCAATTTGTTCATATTGGTGACTATGCAATGGTAGGAGGAGCTTCGGCTCTTGCTCAAGATATACCACCATTTTGTATGGCTGAGGGAAATCGTGCATTACTTCGTGGGTTAAACCTTACAGGACTTAGAAGAAAATTAGCTCGCGCGGATATAAACGAATTAAAATTAGCATACAGAGAACTCTTTGAATCTGGTAAGCCACTTAAAGATACCGCAAGTGAGATTTTAGAAAATACTAAAAATCATTATGTAAACGACTTGTGCGATTTTGTACTTAAAACAAAAAGAGGAATCCCTTTTGAGAGAAAAAATTTATGATAAATAGAAAATGTAGCTTTTGCGATGCCATAGAAAATGAACTAAATCCGCTTATAGCTGGAAATGGTGTATATATTTGTAAAAATTGTGTAGTTAGTGCTTACAAAATTATGTTCGGTGATGAAAAAGAACAAACAGATAAAGAACAAGAATTAACAGAAACAGTAACTAAGTTAATGACACCAAAAGAGTTAAATAGCTTTTTGAGTGATTATGTAATTGGGCAAGAGCGAGCAAGAAAACTTATAAGTGTAGCTGTATATAACCACTACAAGCGTATATTTAAAAACGATACTGATGCAGAGGATGATACAGAGATTGCAAAATCAAATGTTCTCTTAATTGGTCCAACTGGTTCTGGTAAAACATTAATGGCTCAAACAATTGCTAGAGTTTTAAATGTACCTATCGCTATTGCTGATGCTACAAGTTTAACTGAAGCTGGTTATGTTGGAGAGGATGTTGAAAATATTTTAACTAAACTTATCCAAGCAGCAGATGGTGATGTAAAAAAAGCCGAACAAGGGATAGTTTTTATAGATGAAGTAGATAAAATATCAAGAATGAGTGAAAATCGTTCTATTACTCGTGATGTATCTGGCGAAGGTGTCCAACAAGCATTACTAAAAATCATCGAAGGTGCTGATGTAAATATCCCACCAAAAGGTGGAAGAAAACATCCCAATCAAGAGTTTACAACTATAAACACTAGAGAAATTTTATTTATTTGTGGTGGTGCTTTTGATGGTTTAAGCGATATTTTAAAGAAAAAACAGGGTGAAAACATTCTTGGATTTGGACAAGAAAAAAAATCAAAAGATGAACAAGAAACAACTTATCATATGGTTGAACCAGATGATTTAATATCTTATGGAGTTATCCCTGAACTAATTGGTCGTCTTCCTATCATTGCATCTCTTAGTGAGATAACACAAGAGGATATGATTCGCATATTAACTGAACCAAAAAATTCACTTATAAAACAATATAAAAAACTTTTCAACATTGATAATGTAGAGCTAAATTTTGATGATGATGCACTAAAAGCAATTGCTACAAAATCTATTAAACGTAAAACGGGTGCGCGTGGTCTTCGAGCAATTTTAGAAGAAAATATGATAGACATAATGTATGAACTTCCAGAATACGATGGATATGAAGTTTTAATAACAAAAGAAGTTATTGAAGATGGTGCAGACCCAATATACATCAAAAAACAAACAAAAAAAACAGCATAAGGTAAATAAATGATTTTCAACAAACTAATTGGTCTTTTTTCAAACGATCTATCAATAGATTTAGGTACAGCAAATACTATTGTTATTGCAAAAGGTCGTGGCATAATTATTAACGAACCCTCAGTTGTAGCGGTTAAAACTGAAAAATATGGACAAACTAGAGTTTTAGCAGTTGGTCAAGAAGCAAAAGATATGGTTGGTAAAACTCCTGGAAATATTAGAGCTATTCGTCCAATGCGTGATGGCGTTATTGCTGATTTTGATATGACTGAAAAAATGATTAGAAAATTTATTGAAAAAGCTCATGGAAGAAGCTCTTTAATTAGTCCTAGAATTATCATCTGTGTACCTTATGGTCTTACTCAAGTTGAGCGTAAAGCTGTTCGTGAATCAGCATTAAGTGCAGGGGCAAGAGAGGTTTTTCTTATTGAAGAACCTATGGCTGCTGCTATTGGTGCTGGTATTGAGATTAGAAATCCACAAGGAAATTTAGTAGTTGATATTGGTGGTGGTACTACAGAGATTGGTGTTGTATCGCTTGGTGGACTAGTGCTTTCAAAATCAATCCGTACAGCTGGCGATAAAATAGATATGGGTATTATCAACTATGTAAGAAAAAAATACAACCTATTAATTGGTGAGCGTGTAGCAGAAGAGATTAAAATCAACATAGGCACTGCTATGGAGCTTGATAAAGAACTTGTGATGATTGTAAATGGTAGAGATCAAGTTGAGGGATTATTAAGCTCAATAGAACTAACAAGTGAGGATGCTCGTGAAGCTATGCGTGATCCACTTCGTGAAATTGGAGAGGCTCTTCGTGATGTGCTAGAGCAAATGCCACCTGATTTAGCTGGAGATATTGTAAATCACGGTATTATCTTAACTGGTGGTGGAGCTCTTATTCGTCAACTAGATAAGTACCTTTCTAATATTGTTAGAATTCCAGTATATATTGCAGATGAACCTCTTCTTGCCGTTGCTCGTGGAACTGGACGCGCACTTGAAGAGATAGACTTACTACAGGAACTTTTTGACAATGAATAAAGAGCTCCTTAGCTTTTTTATCATTTTTATAGCACTCTTAATGGGTGCTCTTTATTATACAAATATTATTCAAAAACCATTTATCTCAACTCTTAATTCACTTAAATCATCCTATCATAACTCTGTAAAATACACACAAGATGCAATAAAAAAGCATTTTTTTCAAGCTTCACAAATAGAAGAATTAAAAGAAAATTTAGTAAAATATGAAAATAATCATTTAGTGATGCAACAACTTGCATCTGAGGTAGCTGACCTGCTTGCTCTAAACGACTCAAACTTAACTTCATCTCCTAAAGTGCAATTAACTCGTGCAATATCTTATGAAGAGTTTGGAAATTTAAATAGACTTTGGCTTGATGTAGATGATTATAACAGCTCTAAAATATATGGATTAATATATAAAGAAACTGTAGCCGGAATTGTTATATCAAAAAATGACAAAGCTTTAGCCCTTTTAAATAGAGATATAAAATGCTCTTATGCGGTTTATGTAGGAGAACAAAAAGCGCCAGGTGTAGCACATGGAAATAATGAAAAAAATATAGTAATAGAGTTTATTCCCTCTTGGTTTAAAATTCAAAAGGGAGATGAAGTATCTACATCTGGGCTTGATAACATTTTTTTTAAAGGTTTAAAAGTTGGACGTGTATTATCTGTAACTAAATCTCAAGGTTATCAAAATGCGATTATTGAACCTTATTATAACTCTAATGAACCTAGCTATTTTCATATAATTAAAAAGGTAAAATAAAGCACATTTTGGCTATAATCGCGTAATTATATAATTATTTTCAAGAGGTTTTCTATGCCAAAACGCACCGATATAAACACCATTCTTCTTATTGGCTCAGGTCCTATTGTCATTGGTCAAGCATGTGAGTTTGACTACTCTGGGACTCAAGCTGTTAAAACTTTAAAAGAGCTAGGCTACCGTGTAGTTCTTATCAACTCTAATCCTGCAACAATTATGACAGATCCAG
>JAKISX010000026.1 GCA_021648405.1 Sulfurimonas sp.
CAGTAAACTAAGAACAAAAAGATTATAAGCTTACAAACGAAACTACCCCAGAAGTAACCTTTAATGCCAAAAGTGCTGGGGATTATACTTTAGAAGTGATAGCAAAGAAAAACAGAAAATCTTTTAAAGCTACAATAGAGATAGAAGTTGAAGAACCAGAAATAGTAAACGGCTATATACTCCCACCTGAACCAGATGAAACCCTAAACAACTCAACACTTCTTGGAGTAGACTCTAACAACAATGGTGTTAGGGATGATGTAGAGAGATGGATATTTCTAGAGATGGAGATATATAACGGATATGAGAAGATTGAACAGGTTATTGCTATGCAGAGGGGGAAGGCAGCTCAATCTGCACTTATAGACCCAACAAATAAAGATGACAATGTTCAAATATCTATGAAAGCTGCTCGTGATTGTTGGACACATTATATTTATTCTAAACAAATAGGGTTCAATGCCAGTCGTGGTAAGTTTAGTAGAGGGATAAAAGATAAAATTTTTAATACGAAAGAAAGATTAAAAACCTACTGGCAGTATGATAGTACTTTAGCAGGTAGAGTTTTTACCTCAACAGCAACACTAAAAACACAAACCCAATGTGAAATAAACATTGATGAGCTGTAGGAGATGATCATGAAAATAATAATATTGATATTACTTTTTAGTTTAACACTTTTTGCAAATACAGAGCCTTGTAAACTTCATGTCTACTATGGAAATGGGGTTTGGAACGATTCGGATCAAGCAGAAGAGTCCATGGAAGAACTAAAAACTTTTATGCAAATAAACAATCAAACTCGTTTTCCTGTAGCTGATGATGGGGTGGCTTATGATTTTAAATACGCTCACAACGAAACTTATGGATATATTAACGACTTGATCGAAACATATTGGCAACTTTATGAGAGTGGACAAATCAGTGAATCGTATTTTTCCTTTACTGCAAAGGCTTTAGATGGTGTAGACAATACAAATCCTAATGACAATGCTTACTTACAAAGAATACAAAATATAATAAATGCATATAACCTTGATGTATCTACAATGATTAAGAGATATAGAGAAAATAGTTTAGATCTTAAACACAATGTACTCCTTGTAGCACACTCACAAGGAAATCTATTTGGTAATCAAATGTATGACTTGTTAACAGCTGAAGAAAAAGATAGATTTAAAATGGTTTCAGTAGCAACTCCTGCAAATAATGTAACTGGAGATTATTCATTGAGTGCTCCTTATACAACTGTAAAATTAGATTATGTAATGATTATAATTAAAAATAGTTTTCCTGTAAACGCATATGGATTTGGGCACTCCTTTGTAGATAGTTATCTTAACTCTGGAACTTTAGCAACAAGAGTGAAAATAAATTCAGATATTGCAAACGCAGTAAACCTTTTAGACCAAAACAGTTGTCCGCAATATAAATATTTTAGATGGATTTCATACATGTGTCAAACTCGTCAAGATACAGAGTTGGAGGTAGATATTTATGGTTCTAAAATTATCAATGACTATGGTATGATTAAAGAAGAGTTGGTAGAGTCAGATGTAAGAAAAAGGATATCTCTACAAAACGGTTCTTGTCCACTTAATGGATGGGATTATAGAACTGGCGTTCGAGCATATGATAAAAATGGTTGTTATGCTTATACTTTTGATGATACATCATATCGCTCCTTGGATTCTATAGCTGCTCAAACATACGATAATGTTGCTACATGTACTCAGTATAATATGGACTCTGTTGTTACTGAAAAATTGAGAAGCTTACAGAAATAAGAGTGGTTTGTAGAGACTTAAAGAGATTACTCTTTAAGTCTCTTTATCTTCGCTCCAACACCCTCTAGTTTTTTCTCTAGAGAGTCATATCCACGATCAAGATGATAGATACGGTGAATATTTGTCTCTCCTGTTGCAACAAGTGCTGCTAAAACTAAAGCACTTGAGGCTCTTAAATCCGTAGCCATAACATCAGTTGCGCTTAATTTTGACTTACCGTTAATGGTAGCAGTGTGGCCATTTAGAGATATATCAGCGCCCATTCTTTGAAGCTCACTTACATGCATAAAACGGTTTTCAAAAAGTCTCTCTTCTATTATAGACACACCATTTGCTTGAGTAGCTAATGCCATAAATTGAGCTTGCATATCAGTTGGAAAAGCTGGATATTCTCGTGTTACAATTTTTACTGGTTTTATTGTTTTTGTTGGATTTATTGTAATTGTATTTTTTGTAGAATTAATACAAAATCCCATCTCTTCAAGTTTTGCAATAACAGCACCTAAGTGTGAAGGGTCTGTGTTAGTGATAGTTAGTTTAGAGTTTGTAATTGCACCAGCACACAGGTAAGTTCCAGCTTCAATTCTATCTGGAATTACACTAAAGTTTACTATATCTATGAGTTTACCAGCAGTACCTCTTACGGATAAAAAAGCAGTACCAATACCTTGTATTTTAATACCACTTTCATTTAAAACTTTGCAAAGTTGAACCACTTCAGGTTCACGAGCTGCATTTGTTATTGTAGTTTTTCCATGAGCTAGAGCTGCTGCCATCACAATGTTTGCAGTGCCTGTTACTGTGATTTTGTCAAAAACAATATCACAACCTTTTAGTCCATTTGGCGCAGTAGCTTCTATGTAACCATTTTTTATCTCTATATTTGCACCCATTTGCTCCAATGCCTTTAGGTGTAAATCTACAGGGCGTTGACCAATTGCACAACCACCAGGAAGAGAAACTTCACAATGACCAAAACGAGCCAGTAAGGGACCTAGTACCAAGATTGAGGCACGCATAGTTTTTACGATATCATAAGTTGCTTTTGTTTCATTAAGCTTAGAAGTATCTACATAGATACTATCATTTGTTCTATCGCAAGATGCCCCAAGGTTTGTTAATAATTTTAAAAGAGTATTTATATCTGCGACATGAGGTAAATTGCATATTTTTACATTATTATTTGCAAGAATTGTCATAGCTATGAGTGGAAGTGATGCATTTTTAGCGCCAGAAATTTTAATCTTACCTTTTAAGGATTGAGATCCTTGTAGTTGTAAATAGTCCATTGTACTCTTTTATTGTATATATTTTTGTAATTATATCTTATTTAGCATTATAATGTTTTAAAAATATGATAACATTATGTATAAATATAGGATTGAATAGGCAGAATATGAGTGCAGCATTAGATAGACTTAAAAATTTAACAAATAAAATATCTTCTTATGAGCGTGCTAGAAAAGATAATATTTGTGCATTAAAATTTTTATATCAAGATATTGATATAGACAAAAAAGTTGAAATTTTTGATGATATTTTTAATTTTAAAGCTATAAATTTATCTGGAGCATCGCTTTTAGAAGAAAATTTAGGTGAGATAAAAAAAGGTAAATACCTCCAAATATTAGCAATATCATACGATAAAGAAGCTCGTGTGAAAAGTAAAAATATCTCGCTTGGTTATTTTGGAAAAGCAGAACTTGTAGATGAAGAGTTAAAAAATAAAATTGTCGAATTTATAATTCGTTATAGGTTTGAGAAAAGTTTTATGACTTTAGAGCATTATAACGGGATGCTTAAGGTGTATAAAAAAGATTTAGATGATTAAATTTTACTTTTTACTTTGGCTTAAATGGGCGATTCGCCTTAGTGTTTCTAGTGTATTTTTTGCATCTTTAGTTGCATTTTTAATAACTTTTTATACATATGTATCTATTGGCTCCCCACCATTAGAAGAAAAAAATATTTCTGCTTTAAGTGAAATATTTAAATTTTGGTTTGTAATTGCTTGGAGTTTTACACTTTTAATCTCTTTATTTCGTTCAATTAAATATATTTTTAACGATTGTATCAATGGATACGAATTAAAATTATTTGAATGCGGCAGCGATGAGGTTATAGAGGTTATAGGCTATGGAGATTTGGTAAAAGTATGGAGGAAATGGTTTATGCTAATGATATGGCTAGTAGCAATTTTAATGATAATAACTATGTTTAATTTTTATAATATTTATGCTTTATTCGGATTTATCTTAGTTAGTGGATATTTTTCTTTTATAATCATGGTAGCTAAATGTAAAAAAGTTAAAGTATTAAGATGTTAATTTTTATAGATATAGAAACTACTGGTTTAGAAAAAGGCGATAAAGTTGTTTCAATAGCTTTAGTTATTGTTGAAGATGAAAAGATTACAGAAAAAAGTGACTTGATAAATGAAGGTAAAAAAATTCCACCCAAAGCGTCAAGTATTAATCATATTACAAATGAGATGATTAAGGGTAAACCAGAACTTCAAGATAGTGAAACTTTTAAGCTTTTAAAGCTAAATAATATTTATGATATTACCTTAATTTCGCATAATACAAAATTTGATTTAGAAATGCTAAATCGTGCATGTGGATTTGTATGGCAGGGTAAAATAATAGATACACGCAGAGTCTCTAAACATTTGATGCCTGAGTGTGAAGAATACTCTTTACAATTTTTAAGATATGAATTAAAACTATATAAAGATGAAAAAGAAAAAATAATCCCACATGAAGCATTAAGTGATGCTAAAGTAATAAAGCAATTATATGAAAGTTTGTTGGAACTTGCTTCAAAAGAAGAGATGTATGAGCTAAGTATGAAAAATGTACTTATGAGTAAATTTGAGTTTGGTAAGTATGGTGGAAGATATATAGAAGAAATAAGCATGTTAGACCGCGGGTATTTAACTTGGATGTTAAATAATATTTTGGATTTGGATGAAGATTTACGCTATAGTATTGAATACTATTTGTAAGGGTAGAATTTGAAAATAGCGGTAGAATGCAAATCTCCATTGATGCAAAAATCTTTAGAACTTTTTTTGAGTAAGTATCTTAGTTCAGTTAAGCAATGCGATATATTAGTGCGGGATGAAATATGTTTGAATGATGATAGATGTTTTTATATTTCAAATGATGTTCAGGCAGACTTGATTAAACCATTTTCAAAATCTCAACTTATTTTAGCGCTAGAAAATAGATATAAAAACATCTCTAAAGATGCTTCAGTAGGTTTTGAATTAAAAGAGGAATTAGAAGAGTCTTTAAATTTTGAAATTTTGCAAAAACGGATAGAATATTTAACTCAAGAGTACCAACAAAATATACTTAAATCAGTAAAAGCATTTTATGAAAAGTAAAAAAATCACTAAAAAAATTATATCTGGAAAATTCAAAGGTAAAACTTTGGTTTTGCCATCTAAAGATACTACAAGAAGTTCAAAAAGTATAGTACTAGAATCTTTTTTTAACACTATTGGGTTTGATATTATAGATGCTAACTTTGTTGAAGTTTTTTCAGGTTCAGGTTCAATAGGACTTGAAGCATTAAGTCGCGGAGCTTCACAAATATATTTCATGGAAAAAGACAGAGATGCCCTTAAAGTTTTAAAAGAAAATATTGCACTAACAGACCCTAGCACTTGCGAAGTTTTAGCGGGAGATAGCTTCTCAAACATACAATCTATAATCAAAAATCTTCAAAAAAAAGAAGAAGATGCATATTTTTATATAGATCCACCTTTTAGTATTCGTGAGGGGATGCAAGATATATATGACAAAACTATTAATCTAATAGCTTCACTACCAAAAGAGTGTGTAAAGATGATTACAATAGAGCACATGAGTGGTTTAAAGATTCCAGAGGTTATAAACGGATATCAACTTAGCAAATCTAAAAAATTTGGAAATACTACACTTACTTATTTTATAAATCCCGATAAAGAGTTGTAACTTGGAATAAAAATTGCTATTTCTAATTTAATATAATGCTTTAAAATCTTATCATTTGATTTTTAGCATACTAGAGGATTAGCAATGAAGCATATTATACTTTTTATACTTTTAATTTCAACAATATATGCTGCTAAAATAGAAGATATATCAAACATTGTTGGAGTTCGTGAAAATCACCTTATTGGTTATTCGCTTGTAGTTGGTCTTAAAAAAACAGGCGATGGTACTACTTCAAAATTTACACTCCAATCAATTGCTAACATGTTAAAAGCAATGAACATAGATATGCGACCTAGCGATATTAAATCAAAAAATGTTGCTGCAGTTGTTGTTACTGCGAATCTAAACCCGTTTTCTAAACAAGGAGATAAATTTGATATCACCGTATCATCTATAGGGGATGCAAAATCTTTAGAGGGTGGTACACTTTTAATGACACCATTAAAAGGGGTTGATGGCAGAATATACGCACTTGGTCAAGGTGCTGTAAGTATTGGTGGAAGAAATTCTGGAGCTGGTGGTGAGTCACATCCTACAGCTGGTATTATTTACAATGGTGGTTTTGTTGAGAGAGAGATAGATATAGACCTTTATCATCAAAAACATGCAACACTTTCGTTAAAAGAATCTAACATGAAAAATTCTGTAAGTATTCAAAAAGCAATTAATGATTTTTACAATACTCAAGTAGCAGTAGCTATGGATTCCCGCACGATAAAGCTTAAAAAACCTGAAAATCTATCAATGATTGAGTTTTTAGCTGAGGTTCAAGATATAAGAATGGACTATGAAGTAAAAAATAAAATTATTATAAATGAAAGAACTGGAACTGTGATTGCTGGAGTAGGCATAGAGATTAAGCCAATAATTTTAACTCACGGCGATATAACAATAAAAATAAATGAACAAGTTGAGCTAGATACACCTGATGGTGCGATGGCAATAGATAAATCTTTGGTTATTGGTTTAAACGAAAATGAGTTATATATGAAAAAAGGTACAACTACAGTTGCAAACTTAGTTAGGTCGTTACAAAAATTAGGTGCTACTCCTAAAGATATTATCTCCATTTTAGTAGCTATGAAAAGTGCTGGATCTATCTCGGCTGAATTAAAGGTGATATAGATGTATGGATCAAGCACAGTTGCATTAAATGCTTCTTTGATGGCACAAAATCAAAATATTCCTAGTATTAATGAAAAATATAATGATGCACAATTAAGAGAGCAAACAGATGCTTTTGAATCTGTAATTTTAAAAATGCTTATGGATAATGCTATGAAGAATCAAGAAGATTTATTTAGCTCGCAAAAAGATCCAGGGGATAAAATATATAAATCTATGTATAGAGAGGAATTAGCAAAGGCTAGTGCAGGTGGATTTGGTTTTTCACAAATGCTATTTGAGTATTTGAGCGAAAAAAGGTAAAGATTATTTCATTTATTTAATGTTTTGTCGATATAGTTGTATATAGGAAAACTCTTAGGATAAGACGAAGGATAAATGATGATTTCTAAATCAAGTGGTGCGATTGTAAAGAACGCTTACTTAAATAATTCAAACGATGTAAAGCAAGCTGAGATAGCTAGTTTAAAAAAAGCGGAGGCAAGTATTTCCACACAAGGAGATATGAGCAAAATAGATCAGATTAAAAGTTCAATTGAATCTGGTGAATATAAAATTAACTTAGAAGCATTATCTCAAAAAATTGCAGATGAGTTGTTATAAGAATCTAAATAAAGGGTTTAAAATGTTGTCTCATCATCTACAAGGCGCACTATCTGATTTAAAAAATATTATAGAGATTACTAATGCAGATATTGCAGATATAAAAGAGGCAAACAACGAACCACAATTTGATAGATTATCATTAAAAGAGGAAAAATTAAAAAGTTTTGAATCTAAAAAAGCTATGATTGATCATGAAATTTCATCTTTAATGAGCGCAAGTCCAAATACAGATTTACCAGATTTACTAAATGAAGAGCAACATAGTGCTTTAAGTGAATTAAAAAAACAACTATCACTATTAAGAGATGTAAATAAAAAGTATGCAAAATTAGTTTTAGCAGTAAGCAATTTATATAATACATTTTTAGAACGCTTAGTTCCAAGTGAGATGGACGGTTATCAAAAAAAAGCTTCAACAAAACCATCTCTTTTGGAAATAAGGGTATAAGGGTTTACGATGGCATCAATTTTTAATACCCTTAATATTGGCTACACTGGGTTAAATGCTGCTGCGGTTGGTGTAAATACTACGTCACAAAATATATCTAATGCAGAAACAGAGGGTTATACTAGACAAAGGGTAATCCAATCTGCAGCTACGCCTATATCATCAAATGCAGGTCAAGTTGGTAATGGTACTAGCATTGAAAATATTCAAAGAATATTTGATAATTTTGTATTTGATAGATATACAGCCATATCAGATAAAAAAGAGTATGCAGATTTTGCACAAAGAACTTTAGATGAGTTATCAACTTACTTTCCTGAGATAGATGGGATTGGTATTAAATCTGATTTAACAAACTATTATGATATGTGGCAAACATTTGCTGATAATCCAGATAATGATGCTATAAAATTAGCCCTTGCTCAGCAAACTGTAGCATTAACAGAGAATATTCAAGCAACTCAAAATAAAGTTGTATCTTTACAAAAGCAACTAAATGATCAGTTGTTAGTTAATGTAAATGAAGTAAACTCCTTAATTGATAAATTAGCTAATATAAATAAATCAATAGCAATAGCAGAGTCTGGTGATGGATACACAGCAAACGATCTTAGGGATAAAAGAAATGTATTAGAGAGAAGTATTATTAGATTAATTGGCGGTGATGTTAATGTTGGTCAAATGTCATCAAATATCCAAATTGATTCTTCATCCAATATAAAAAGTGGAAGTTATACATTAACTGTCAATGGATTTAACATAGTTGATGGTTCAACGAGTCATAAAATACATATGGAAAATAAAGACAATGCAAATGGGTTTCATGAACTTTTTTATGAAAGACAAGATGGTGTATTGATATCTATGGAAAGTTCATTAACTGGTGGTAGAGTTGGTGCTATTTTAGATTTGCGTGGTAGCAGTAGCAATGATGGCAGCACGAGCGGTGTTTTGTCTAACGGAATTGTTCAAGATACTATAAATCAATTAGATGCATTTGCAGCTGGATTAATAGAAGCAACAAACAATATTTATGCTCAAAGTTCAACTAATAATATGACATCAAATATACTTGATTTAAATCCAACAAATTCTCTTGTAAATTCTAATTTAAATATAAATAGTGGCTCTTTTTCTATCAATATTTATGATATAGATGGAAATATTACCGCTACAAGAGATATAGTAATTGATGAAGCTACTGTCATGACAGGTGCACCTGGATCAAACTCTATTCAAGGACAAATAGAAGCGAATTTAGATGATAATAGCAATAGTAGCGGTATCGACGATATAGATGATTTTTTGCAATTTAATTGGGCTACTTATGCTAGTGGTGATAACGCTATGGAATTGTTTATGGATCCTGGAAATATATCAAAGGGATATAAATTTTCAATAGAAGATAAACTAGTAAACGATAAATATGCTTCAGGGACAAATTTTGCAGGAGCACTAGGTCTTAGTCGATTTTTTGATGGAGATAGCGCTACAAATATATCATTAAATTCAGAATTTAAAGATAATCCAACAAATATTTCAGCTGGAAAATCACCAGTTTCTGGTGATAATACATTGTCATTAAATATTGTTCAGCAACAATTTGAAGTATATAATTTTGAAATTGGTACAGCAAAGTATGAAACAACAATGTACGGGATGTTTGATATTGTCGCTACAGATATTGGTACTAAAGCAAATTCAGCTATTTTACACAATGAAACCATAACAGCGCAGTTTAATGCTATAGAGTTAGAGTATCAATCAATTTCAAAAGTTAGTATTGATGAAGAGATGACAAATTTAATTAAATATCAGTCTGCCTATGGTGCTTCTGCAAAAATAATTACAACAATTGACCAAATGATGCAAACGCTATTAGGTATTAAACAATAATTACAAAATGCCAAAATTCAGCATAGGGATTTTAGTTAGTGTATTTTTTATATCTTTTTTTGGACTTTATTTTTATTCGATTGATCCGTATTTTTTAAATCCAGATACAATTTTATTATCCCCATCGTATGAACATTTTATGGGTACAGATAGATTAGGCAGGGATATATTTGCAAGAATTATGCAAGGTGGGCAAGTCTCTTTAATAATTGGAGTAGGTAGTGCTTTAATTGCTTCTTTAATTGGGTTGCTTTTGGGCTCTTTAGCTGGTTACTTTCGAGGTGGAGTTGATAAGGGCTTTATAATTTTAGTAGATTTGTTTTTAACTTTTCCAACATTTTTTTTACTTTTAGCACTTGTAAGTTATGTAAATGCATCCCCGTGGGTTTTAATAGTAATAATATCTATAACTGGATGGATGACTACCGCAAGGCTAATACGCTCTGAGAGTTTTAAAATAACTTCTCAACCATATATAAAAATTTTAAACATTGCAAAAGTATCTAAATTAAAAATTCTTTTTAAATATTATGCACCAATATTAGCACCAATATATTTTGTTAGTTTTACTTTTGGAGTTGGTGGAGCAATACTCGCAGAATCAGGACTTAGTTTTTTAGGACTTGGAATAGTTGCACCACAAATGAGTTGGGGTACTATTTTAAGTGGAGGAAAAGATGTAGTAGAGATTGCATGGTGGGTTAGTTTTTTCCCAGGTTTAATGATATTTTTAGTAACATTCTCACTTATTAATATCTCAAATTATTTACAACAATTAACAAATAAAAAACAAATACAAAATTAAAGGCTTAAGATGCAAAAGAAAAATATTGGTAATTTTTTCATAGTGATGGCAAGTGTTGTTATAGTTTTAGCAGGAATTAAGATTGCTTCAGCCATCGTAGTTCAATTTTTACTTTCATTATTTATTGCAATTATACTATCTCCAGCATATGGTTATTTTAATAAAAAAGGTATTCCAAATGGAATCTCTCTTTTAATAGTTGTTAGTTTATTGATTGTATTTTTTACCTTTATTGCAAAATTTCTAGGCTCATCAGTAATAGATTTTAATGCTAATTTAGGCTTTTATGAGCAACAACTTATGGTTTATTTTCATAATTTTGCAGGCTTATTAGGCTCACTTGGTATTGAAATACCAGAAAAAGAACTTACAAGTGTTCTTAATCCAAAAATGATTATGGGCTTTGCCTCTGGTATTATTCAAAGTATGGGCTCTTTATTAACAAATGGTTTTGTGATTTTATTAACGGTTGTTTTTATGCTTTTAGAATCCAAAATTTTTACTAATAAAATCACTAGCATTAGCCCTAAATCATCATCTGCTTTACAAATACAAACTATTATTACAAAAATTAAAGAATATATGGTTTTAAAAGCATTAATGTCTTTAGTTACAGGTGTAATTATATGGATTGGCTTGATTGCAATTGGGACAGATTATCCATTTTTATGGGCATTATTAGCTTTTATGTTAAATTTTATCCCAAATATAGGCTCAATAATCGCAGCTGTACCCGCTGTATTATTAACTTTAGTTGGAGTAGATTTATTTAGTGCAATTATGGTCATAAGTTTGTATTTAGTTGTGAATGTATTGATTGGCTCTATAATCGAACCAAAAGTTATGGGCGAAGGTTTAGGTTTATCAACTCTGGTTGTATTTCTTTCTTTGTTGTTTTGGGGATGGTTATTAGGCATTGTAGGGATGTTACTCTCAATCCCTTTAACAATTATGGCAAAAATAGTTTTTGGTGCAGACAAAGATACTAAATGGATAGCAATTTTACTTGGTACTGGTAAAACATAAATAAATAAAACACTTAATCTTGACAAAAGTTATCTTATTACTGTATGCTTTGCATTACAAAGTAATTTGCAAAGGAAAACTAATGAGTGAAAAAGATGAAGCATTACAGAGGCTAGATGATATTAAATCAACACTAGCTGATCATAAGTTTTTCCCCTATAATTATAACGCATTGATAGTGTGGGGAATTATCTCTATAGTTTTATCATTATTTTTATTAGAAATTTTTCAAAATAATCTTCTTTATGGCACACTTTTTTTGATAACTATGTTAATAGTGGGATTTTTTACAGAAGGCTTTTTAATGAAAAAAGAAAATATTAATTATGACATAACGGAGTGTACAAAAAAACAAAAATTTATCTTTCGTTGTTATCTTTTAACTTCGCTTTTTGGTATCACTATGAGTGTGCTATTGGTTTCACATAATCTTTTGATTCCTATATATATGCTTTGGATATTTATTTGCGGAATTGGCAATTTTGTAGTTGGATTTATTATAAATAGAGGAGAATTTATAAAGGCTGGTTATGGGAGTATTGTATTGTCAATAATACTGATGGGTATTGCATCTTTTGTGCCAGATCTTGGGAGTTTAGACACTGTTTTTGAAAGAGTTGTCCAAAGTGCTACGATTTTTTCTTTAGGGGTTATCCCTATCTATCTTGGGGTTATGATAAAAAAGCAGATGAAGCTTGTTTGATCCACTTTTGCATCAAGCCATAAGATCAAAACTACTCTCATTGTTGATATCAAACGAAGAGTTGCCATTTCGCGCGCTCAAAGAGATGCTTGGTGTGACCGATGGTAATTTGTCAAGCCATTTAAACAAGCTAGAGAGTGCAGGGTATATCAAGATAGAGAAGATGTTTGAAAAAAAGAGACCAAAAACAGTTATACATATTAGCGAGATTGGACAAGAGGCTTTTAAAAAGTATATAGAAGAGTTAAAAAAATTTATAGAGGAAAATTGAAAGGTAAATTATGAAAATAAGAGTTAAAACCCAATACACAGAGGCACTAAATGCTAAGTCTTAAAATATTATTAGCAAGCACAATAATAGCTTCAAGCCTTACGGCTTTAACAAATTTAGAAATTGCACAAAAAGCTGACAAAGCAACCGATGGATTTAAAAGTTCTATCTCAAAAACTCAAATGATTTTGATAAATGCGAGTGGGCAAAAAAGTGTAAGAGATTTGCTTATGAAGACTTTAGAGGGTAAAAATGGTGATAAAACTATCTCTACCTTTTTATCTCCTAGCGATATTAAAGGGACAAAAATTTTAGGCTGGGAGCATATAGATAAAGATGATGATCAGTGGTTATATCTTCCTGCTTTAAAGAGAGTTAAAAGGATAGCTTCTAAAAACAAATCTGGCTCTTTTATGGGAAGTGAATTCTCTTATGAAGATATTGGAAATCAAAATTATAAAAAATATATCTACGAGGGAAAGCCTGAAGTAGTTGTGCTTGATGGAATTGAATGCTATAAGGGTATAAGAATTCCCCGTGATAAAAATTCAGGTTATACTGCGCAGATAAGCTTTGTAGATACAAAAGATTTTTTGATACGCCGCGTTGAGTATTATGATAGAAAAAAAGAGCTCTTAAAGACAGCTGTTTTTAGTGAGTATAAAAAAATTGATGGTGTTTGGAGAATGGGCAAAATTAAGATGACAAATCATCAAAATGACAAATCAACGATTTTGATTTACAAAGAGGATAAAATAAAAGCAGGTTTAAGTGACAAAGACTTTAACAAACGAGAGTTAAAGAAGTAATGAAAAAGATAGCTTTAGCTCTATTATTACCATTTATTTTACTCTGTGAAGAACTCCAATATAAGGGAAATATTGGTTTTGAGCAAGAGTATTTTCTACATGACATTAAAGGTAAAAGAGATAATGCTTTAGCCCTTCGTTTAGAAGCTGAATTTAAATATGAACTCTACAACTCTGAAATTGCGATGAAGGTAAAAGGGATATTTGACAAAGAGGATGAAAACCGTCGCTATGTGGATTTTAATGAACTATATTATAAATACAACTTTGATGATTCTGATATTTTAATAGGACGAAATATAAGATTTTGGGGAGCATTAGAGTTTCATAATTTAGTTGATATTTTTAATACCAAAGATTTTTTAGATAACCCATTTGACTATGACTCTAAACTTGGAACTTGGAATGTATCAGCAACTCACTATCTTGAAAACTCTGAAATTTCACTCATTGTAAAATTAAAAGAGGAAAATCAGCCAATGCAAGATAGAAGCTCAATCTATTACTTTTTACCACAAGATTATAACGAGAATTTAAAATCAAAAAATCGTCCCTCTGTTTTTTTAAAATATAGTGGCTCTGGCGATGAATTACAGATTGACTATTCATTTATATATCTAAATGGTTTTGATAACAACAGGTATCTTAGTTTTGAAAAAGGCAAGCTTAGGCAAAATGCTTATATTGTAAATAAATTTTTGAGTTATGCAACTTTAGTTTTAGACAGCACTATTTACAAGGGTGAATATAGCTATACGCTAAGTGATGATGAAAAGATTTCAAATTATACAGAGGTTGGGGTTGGGTTAGAGCATACTTTATATTCTTTTTATGACAATAAAGATTTGGGATTGTTGGTAGAGTATTATAAAAATGATAGTAACACTCAAAGCTTTTTTGCAAATGATTTGACTTTAGGATTTAGACTCTCTTTAAACGATATGTCATCTTCTGAAATTTTAGGTGGATTTAGTGTTGGTTTGGACAATCATGAAAAAATTATGTTTATAAAGTATGATACAAGAGTTTTTCAGAAGTATAAATTAGCTTTGTCTTATCAAAAATTAGCCCCCAAAAGCGATTCTGTATTTGCTAAACTTCAAAGTGCAAAACTAGAGTTTACTTACTATTTTTAAAGAAAAACAATGAAAAAGTATATCAATTTTTTAAATAAATTTAGATGGATTATTGCCATTTGTATGCCACTTTTGGTTTTAGCATTTTCGATAAATCTTAAACACTTAGAGATGGATGGAAGTTATAGGATTTGGTTTGGTGAGGATTCAAAAATCTTAAAAGATTATGATGATTTTAGAGGCACTTTTGGCAATGATGATGCAGTTATCATTACTTTTAAAGATGAAAATGGAATTTTCAATAAAAAAGCACTCCAAAGCATAGAAAATATCACACAAGCTCTTTGGCGCATGAAGTATATTGCCAGAGTGGATTCAATAACAAACTATCAATATATTTATGCGGGTGATGAAGATAGTGATGATGTGATAGTTGAGGATTTTATACAAGATATACAAAGTGCTACTCCCCAGTATCTAAATGATAGAAAAAATATTGCTATAAATGATTCTCTGATTGTTGATGGGCTTATCTCAAGAGATGGCACAACTACTATGATAGCAGCTCGTTTAACACCAAAAGTCAATGATGATTCTGATAAGAGTTTAGAGATTATGAAGCTTGTAAATGAGATTTTAGCTCCTGAGATAGACAAAACTGGATATAAATACTGGTTAAACGGCGGCCCACCGCTTAATCAAGCTTTTGTAGAGATTGGAACCAATGACGCTCTAACTTTTACACCGCTTGTATTAGTTGCCTCTATGATACTTCTATTTTTACTCTTTCGCCGAGTCAGTGGTTCTTTAATACCAATTGGCGTAGTTGTTTTTACATTTTTAACAGTCCTTGCTGTGCAAGTGCTTTTGGGATACAAATTAAACAACTTTACCGCAAATTTACCTGTTTTTGTTGTAGCTATTGGTATTGCTGATGCGGTTCATGTCTATATAGTGTGGCTTATGTACAAAAAAGAGGGGACAGATAATTTCAATGCTGTTTTACATAGTATGAAAAAAAACTTTCTCCCCATATTCTTAACTTCAGTTACAACTGCCATAGGATTTGCAACACTTACAATATCTGAAGTAGTTCCAGTTTCTACGCTAGGAATTGCTACCGCGAGTGGAGCAATATTGGCATTTTTTATATCTGTTTTTTGGATGCCAGCAGTTTTATTGTTGCTTAAAAAAGATGTTAAAACTAAAATAATAGAAAAAGAAATCAGTAAAAAACCAATAGGTTATGGTGATTTTATTGTAAGAAATGATAAAAAAATAGTACTTATAACTACTCTTATATTTGCCGTTCTTGCAGTTGGGCTTTTTAAAGTAAAGGTAGATTCTAATACAATTTTGTACTTTGATGAGAGTGTAGAGATACGAAAATCAACAGAGTTTTTGGCACAAAATCTTACAGGTCCAATGGCTTATGAAATTATAGTAGATAGTGGCAAGAAAGATGGCATAAAAGACCCAGAGTTTTTAAAAACTGTTGAGAAATTTTATAAAGATTATCAAGAAGAATTTGCCGATGTCAGACATTTAAGCTCCATTTTAGATATTGTTAAAAGATTTAATAAGGTGCTTGATGACAAAGATGAAATTCCAGATAATCAAAATTTAATCGCACAGTACCTACTTTTATACTCTTTGTCTTTACCACAAGGGATGGAGTTAAATGATAGAATGGATATAGACGAGAGAAAACTTCGCATTACAGGACGGATAAATATAGTAGATACTTCTAAAGATTTGCAGATGATAAACTATGTACATGATTGGTGGGAGAAAACCCCATATAGTGCAGTTGTAAATGGACAAACTGCAATGTTTGCATATATGCAAAGTGATGTAACAGATACTTTAATCTACTCTTTGTCCTTAGCGATTACTCTTGTCTCTATTTTAATGTTACTTATATTTAGGCGCATAAAATTACTTTGGGTTTTTATACTTCCAAACTTACTGCCTGTAGCACTTGTAGTTGGGCTTATGGGCTGGATAGGGATAAATATTGATATTGGTGTGGCAATAGCTGGAGCTATCATAATAGGAGTTGCAGTTGATGATACAATACACTTTTTAGTCAAATACTTTGACGCAAGAAAGAGAGGACTTAGTTTAGCTGAATCTTTTGATGAGGTGCTTCGTTATGCTGGTAAGGCTATTGTTTTTACAACAATTATTTTAAGCATCTCTTTTTCACTTTTTGCATTTAGCAATTTTACACCAAACCAAAACTTTGGAATTGTGACAGCCTCAGCTCTTATTATTGCACTTGTTGTGGATTTGTTACTACTTCCTGCATTACTTAGCTTAAACTTTAAAACTAAGATTAATTGATAGTAGATAATTAATTTTTAATTTTGATTTTGTTATACTACCAAAATTTAAGGTTTTAAAATTTATTTAAAAGGGAATTTATGTTTCGATTTAGAAAATATATATTGTTGGTGTTAAGCTTGTTTACTTTGTTTACGTTTACTGCTTGTTTAGAGACTTCTACAGATGATGAGTTAATAAAAGATGGTACTACAAAGAACGATACTACAAAGAACGATACTGTAAAAGATGATACTGTTACCGCAATAGATGATAATGCTACTATGGTAGATGATAATGCTACTATGGTAGATGATAATGCTACTGTGGTAGATGATAATGCTACTATGGTAGATGATAATGCTACTATGGTAGATGATAATGCTACTGTAGTAGATGATAATGCTACTGTAGTGGATGATAATGCCACCGTAATAGATGATGCGGTAATAGATGGTAGTATTGGAGATAATGTAGCGGGTGATATATATAGTTTTTCATATAAGGGGATGCCTCTTTATTCAAAAGATATGCAAATTTCACAATATGGATTAACTCCTATCAGCAACACGAGATTTTATTCACTAACAGATGCACAGCAAGAAATTGTCGCGGATAAGCTACTTGCTACACTTTATTTTGGTATGCCAAGGGAGGATATTAAATCATTGATTGATGGAGGGGACTTTATTACAAGTATACGCACTATGATTAATGAGAGTACAAATGATCTTGGAGTTGCAGAAACCCGCTTAAATGACAGCTCAGATGATGGTGAATTTTTCTTTAGCGACAGGCCTGCAGGCGCTGCGGAAATTGGAAAAATTCTTGCTAGATTTTATGTTCTTGATAATCTTGATAAAGAATACATAAACTATTGGAGTGCTTATGTTTTAACTTCTACAATATTGTTTTCTCCAGCAAATGAACTTGAATCAACTCAAAACCCAAACATAGAGAGAGTTTACAGTAGTCTTGTCCGCGCGTTTAGAGATGAATTTACATTGGAATATTCAACATTTTTGCATATGATAAGTGATGATAATTGGCGTCGTTTTAGAAGTCCTGAAGATAATGGTCGAGAGATGCTAGAAATTTTCTTACAAGATTTTGATGATTCGCTTGTGCCTATTGCGGGACAAGCTTTAAAAAATTGGAGCCTTGATCGTGATAGCGATATTTTAGTTATCGGATTAGACGAAAATTTAGAGCCATTAGAGTTATATGGTGAAACAATTGCCGATGGATATGATTTTTATCGTGCAGTTGTAAAATCATCAGACTTTACCGCACAAGTAACAAGTAGATTGGTAAATATCTATTTTCCATATTTTACAAGCCAGGAAAAAGAGTCAGTAATTGCAAATATTGTAGCAAGTGACATTGGTACATGGAAAGATATTTTACTCCAAATAGTGTTATCTGAAGCATATCTATTTGAATCAGATAAGCCAAAGGCTGCGGAAGAGCTTTTTTATAGCTTAAGTAAAAAAGTTCACTTTAAACATAAGCGCAGATTTTTTAATTATTTTGCAAAAGACCTTATCGATATGAATCAGGCTTCTATGAAATATAAACTTGGAAAATATGTTGGCGTACCACTTGATACGCAGTCATTTATAACATATCATAAAACTATTCGTGAAAAAGTTCTTATCCCTTATCATACCCAAGATAGAGGCGGGTGGCTTGAACAATCACTAATTCCAGACGAACTTTTTGACGGTGTGGATGCTACCAATCATGTTGTGATGCTTGAGCATCTAATAGATTATCTTTTCATGACAATAATTGCACGCCCAGCAACAACAAGTGAAAAAGATATGTTTAAAGCTCAAATGCTTACCGAAAATGGCGAGTATATGCACCCCTTTAGAGTTTTTAGAAATGATAATAATATTGATGAAAGACGATATGTTGCGATAGTTGTTATGGATTATATCTCAAGATTAACACAAAATTACAAATTTGAAAAGGTGCTATAATGCATAGAAGAATATTTTTAAAAACACTAAGTCTTGTGGCTGCAACCGCATTACTTCCAACTAAAGTGGTTGCTAACCCTATAAACTTTTCTATGATACAATTTGATGAAAATCGCTATACACAAAATAATGCACAAACTATAATGGTTTTTCTTTATGGTGGCCCATCTGAATTATCTGGAAATTTAACCAATCTAGAAGAGATAAGCCTATCATCACAAAGTGACTATGGTGTTTACTTTAACAATGAAATCACACCTACGCAGAATAATTTTTGGCAAGAAGCTGGTGGACAAATAATGGAAGAGATGCTTTCCAGCGGAGATATGAATATCTTCAGAACTTGCTATAGTCAATTGCGAGATGATGAGAGAAATCGTTCTCACGGTCTGTGTGTTTCACAAAATCAGCGTGGAGTAAACTCTAGAGATAATACGAATGGAATTTTTTCTAACATAGCTAATACCCTTTATCTAAATGGGATGATAGATGAAAACACTAGGTTGCCATTTATCAGTATGGAAGGTGATTCTAATTTCTTTAGAGCAGCTGACTTTTCATTGGAGGCTTTTTTAAAACCGATAGCATTTAGTTCTGATTTAAAGAACCCTTATTTTCGTGGTAGTACAAGACCATGGTATTACTACACATCTGCTGAGCGTGGAGTTACAGGCTATGAAAATACTCGTGCAACATTTGACGCCACATTGGATAGTGCAGCACAATCAATTAATCCAGAAGGCAGGATAAAAGAAAATTTTGATAAGCGTGTTGAACTTGATGATTTTATTAGTGATTTAAACAATGCAAGTATTCCGGCTAGTATAAATTATCCAGACAATTTCTTTGCAAAAAAACTTAGTAATGCTATTAAAATTTTAAGTAATAATTCTGATACTAAAATTATTTCACTTGGAAGCGGTGGTCTTGGAGGATGGGATGATCATAGTGATGCCTTAGATTATCCTGATAAAATGGAGGATCTTTTCAGTTCACTTAAAGTTGCAGTTCAACATTTAAAAGCTGAAGGCATTGATGGAAGGACCAATATAATGGTTTTTGGAGATTTTGGTCGTAATGTAAACCTAAACAATTCATTTGGATGGGATCATGGTAATTTACAAAATCTTTTTCTACTTGGTGGAAAAGATTATTTCAATCATGTTGGGGTAGTTGGAGAGACAAAAGTTGAGGGTACTGGTGAATTCAACAGGCTCTTTTTAAAGCCAGCCGATAATTCTTATTGGTTTGAGCCATATAGTATTGCAGCTACACTTTATAGTATTTATGGTATTACAAATCCTGAATATCTTACAGGTGGTTTTGGCCCGATTGAAAATGGCCTACTAAGCTGATAGTTTTATAGCAAATAGTTGATTATAATCTTTTAAGAAAATTATTTTAGCTATTTGTATCCCCTTCTCTCGTATTTAGTACATTCCACAACCTACTCCATGACAATCAATTGTATTGAAATCATAAAGTATAGAATGCCCTAGTTTGCCATCAGGATAAGGGACTCCTTTTTCTAAAAAGAATGTTGCTAAATTACCACCATATAAACCTGCTGGAATTGTAATTTTTTTAAGAATAACATAGCCATTATGTACATACTGAGGATTAAAAACAGTTTTCTTTTTTGCATTTGCAACAGGAGGCAATTCTTCATTTTTAGCTTCTAATATTTTTTTGTAAGCTTCTTCTTTTTGTTTAGTCCATTTGTTAATATCAGATGATATTGACCTGCGTAACATCCCTTTGGAAACTAAATCTTCTAATCCTGCTTTGCCTGCAAGTGGACTAGATTTATTTATAAATGAATCAGGAAGGCTATCTTTAGATGCATACAATTTTGTATGTTCATTAATTTGCTCACCAAATACAATATTTCCATTTTCTGCATAATAAACCATCTTTACATTTTTTTCATAAACTATATTAGAAAGAGGATTAATTTTTTTAATATTTTCATCTGCAATATACATATATTGACATGCCCCTTTATTATATTGAGAACTATTTATAACAGGTGTATCCTTTGATAACCCAGCAACAGCCTGCCTATGATACCCAGTGACAAAAACAGCTGCAATATATGTTCCTTTTGTCCATGCAATATTCCAAATTGATGGCTCATATGCACCAAGGAGTAAAGCAACTGATTTATTAGGCGAGTTGACAATAATATTAAATTGTGTTGCTTGATGACCGCTTTGGTCAATTTGATATCTTATCTTTTTTCCACTATATGCTCCACCAGCATAAACAATCATATCATTAGGAAAGTTTATTTTTTTAAATTTACAATCATCTTTAGGTGCTTGTAATTTTTTTAAATTTACCGAGGTGCTTTGTGATAAGTTTTTATCTTTTTTTAATTCAATTTTTTTTTCATATTTTAATATTTCTTGTTCATTTAATTTTTTTATGTTTGGCTGCCATGTACAAGCATTAAATAATAATGCTCCAGATATTAAGATTCCAGTTTGTTTAAGTTTTGTTTTCATATTCGCCCTTTTATCTAACTGGTACTTAACCCGCATTCACATTGTTTTATCACGCAGTTAGTGATAACAATTGCATTGAGAAGTTTTTGTATCATATAAAATTATTCAAGAATAGTACAATTATATCATAAGACTAAAATGTTCGCTAAAAATTACCCGCACTTTTTTAAAAAGAACCATAATTATTTAATATTTAAGCTTGAACTAAGAGGGTGGGGTAAAATTGTTATTATTTTTGGTCTATCTGGTTGCAAAGATAGTAGCACAAAAGATAGTAGTGTAGATGAGATGGATGGAGAGTTGCTGAAGTAGAATACATAGATAACAACAATGATGGAACTATCGATGATGTTATTTTAAAGACATGAGAAAGAGGAAAATGTCAAATTGGTGCTTTAGATGCTATTTTACCACCAGATTTTAAGATTATGTAATAAGTAGGACATAAAGACTGCAACACAAGGAGAACTAACTTTGCACCTAGGCTATACCGCCCACTACTCAAGATTTATTTGGATTTAGGTGTGAAAGTTAAGTTATTTTATCATTTATTTAGGTACAATGTAATATAAATTAAAATATATAAGGGTCAAAAAATGAAATTATTAACTATCTTATTTTTTAGTATTACTCTTGCTTTAGCAACAGTAGATATAAACAATGCTACCGCAAAAGATTTCACATCTCTAAACGGTATAGGAGCTAAAAAAGCAAAAGCAATTGTTAAGTATAGAAGCTATGTTAAATGCTTTAAAAGTATAAATGAACTTACAAAAGTAAAAGGTATAGGAGAAGCAATACTATCTAAAAATAAAAATGATTTAAAACTTGGTAAATGTAAAAAATAATCTTGGTAAATCAACTAAAACTAAATTCAAGACTAGTTTAAAATTTTTGAATGAACTTTAAAAAAATCTGCTTAATTTAATCCTTCTGCTGATAATTACAAGAGGATAATAAGGTGAGATGAGTTAAAAATCCTATATTTTGTTATAATACTGTAAATAATTGTCATGTTATCTTAAATATATTAGATATATAAGTTTGATAAAAGACTTTAAAATATCGGCTAAATAGGGATTGCAATAAAATGATTTTAATGATAGATAATTATGATAGCTTTACATATAATATAGTTGAATATTGTAGAGAATTAGGTGCAAATTTAAAAGTAGTTAGAAATGATGAGATAGATATATCTGAAATTGAAGCCCTTTGTCCAGAAAAAATTATAATTTCTCCTGGTCCAGCTACCCCCAATGATGCTGGTATTACACTTCAAGTTATTGAGCATTTTCAAGATAAATTGCCTATTTTAGGAATATGTTTAGGGCATCAAAGTATAGCCCAAGTTTTTGGAGCAGATGTTGTTCGTGCTAAAAATATGATGCACGGAAAAACTTCAACGATGAAACAAAGTGATAAATGTGAATTATTTAAAAATTTACCAGAAGAATTTATAGCTACTAGATATCACTCTTTGATAGTAGATAAAACCACACTTCCTCAAATTATAGAACCAACAGCATACTCAGCTGATGACAATGAGATAATGGCCTTAAAAATAAAGGATAAAAATATTTATGGTGTGCAGTTTCATCCTGAATCAATCATGAGTGAATATGGTCATGAGATAATAGGTAATTTTTTAAAGTTATGAAATACAAACTCATCTTCCTATTACTATTAGGATTAGATGCTTTAAATTTAATATATCAAACATCAGAAATATCAATATCGTATAGAGAAAGCTTGATTCTTTATGGAGATTTTTCCATTCTTCAAACCATTGTAAAAATTAGTATATCTATTTTTGGACAAAATGATTTTGCGTTAAGATTTCCAATGATTTTAACGCATATTTTAAGTGTGATTTTATTTTTTAATATTTCCAAACACTACATAGAAAATGATAAAGACAGACTTTGGCTGGTTTTAATATTTATTTTACTGCCAGGTGTGCTTAGCTCAGCAATCATACTAGATGCAGCAGGTTTGATTATATTTGGATTATTACTATTTATTTGGCTCTATATAAATAAACACAAAAAATCTTATTACATATTATTGATATTATTTTCTTTTATTGACAATAGTTATCTATATCTATTTTTAGCACTAAGTATTTTCTCTATATATATAAAAGACAGAGTGTTTTTTATATTTAATATTATTATTTTTATTATATCAATATTATTATTTGCAATAGATGCACACGGAAGTCCCGTAGGTCATTTTTTAGATACATTGGGCTTATATGCTGCTATATTTTCTCCAGTAATATTTCTTTATACAGTATTTGTAATATATAGAAGATTTTTAACAAAGGAGCTAGATATAATTTGGTTTATATCATCAACCGTATTGTTAATATCACTAATTTTATCTTTTAGGCAAAGTATTAAAATAGAACACTTTGCACCATATTTAATAATAGCTTTACCAATGGTTGCAAGTAACTTCATAAGTTCATACAGGGTAAGGTTAAAGCAATTTAGAAAGGGGTATAAGATGATGTTTATAATATCTCTTGTATCGCTTTTAATTAACACAGTTATTGTTTTATTTAATAAAGAACTATATAAAATAATTGAACATCCAAGAAAACATTTTGTATATAAATTTCATGTAGCAAAAGAGTTGGCAAATGAATTGAAAAGCAGGTCAATAGATTGTGTTAATGCAGATACGCAGATGCAAGCAAGGTTATATTTTTACGGTGTTACAAAATGCGACAAGTATAAATTGACAAAACAACGCATAGACACAAAAAATGAAAATAGTGTAACAATAAGTTACAAAAAACGACCTGTTTACTTTGCAAATGTTACAAATATATACAAATAACATATTAATTAATTCTTTGTGCACATAAATTTAGATTAGGTTAAATAAGATATGATAAGCTATCTGTAAAATTAAAAATTAGGGAGTTGCAATGGCTCAAAAACCGATTAGAGAATATGACGCAAAGTCAATTTTAGCAAAACACTGGGATAATTATTTTCCAGATTTTACTTACGCATATGAGACAGTTATGGTTCAAAATGGATCAGAACTAATTGAAGCGGCAAAAACAAAAGCTTGGCTAAATGAAAAAACATTAGTTGCAAAACCAGATATGTTATTTGGTAAAAGAGGTATGAATGATTTAGTTCTTTTTAAAGATGCTAAACCAGGCGATGTATCTTTAGCAAAAGCTGCAAGTTGGATAGATGAAAAATCTTCTGGCGAGCAAAAAGTTTATTTCTCATTTGATGGTGACACTCCTACTGGTGAGCCAAGTATAGATAAATTAACTAATTTCATTGTTGAGCCATTTACTCCACATGAACAATCTGAAGAGTATTATGTTTCTGCAACTTGTGTAGGTGACGATGATGTTATCTACATGTCTGCTGAGGGTGGTATAGCGATTGAAGAGAATTGGGATGCAAAAGTTACTGAAGTAGCATTTCCAATTACTGCAACTGAAGAGGAGATAGCAGAAAAAATACGTGCAAATGTACCTTTTGATGTTGCAGAGAAAGATAAGGCAAATTTTGCTGAATTTTGTATTGGTTTCTTTAAAGCATACCGTGAGTTAAACTTCGCATACCTAGAAATCAATCCTTTTGTCATGCAAGGTAATAGAATTGAATTACTAGATATGGTTGCTAAAC
>JAKISX010000027.1 GCA_021648405.1 Sulfurimonas sp.
AAAGAGCGTGGACTTAGTGCTGGGTATTTAGGCTCAAAAGGTGCTAAATTTGCAGATGTTTTACCAAAACAAAGAACCTTAACAGATGAAAAACATAATGAACTAAAAAAATATATTTCTACACTTGAGTTGGAAGATTACCCATCAGAATTAAAAAGTGAGATATTGTCTTTTAACTCTAAAATAAGCGATATTAGTCAAATTCGATTTAAAGTTGATAAATTAAATATAAGTGTAAAAGATGAAGTTGCTTACTATACTGCTATCAATACAAATATATTAAACATAGTTGCTCTAACTGCAAAATTTGCAACTGCACATGAATTAGTAAAAGCTCTTGATTCTTATACAAATTTTTTAAAATCTAAAGAGAGAGCTGGACTTGAAAGAGCTATTCTTAGCAATACTTTTGATGCAGATAAGTTTGGTAAAGGGATGTTTGAGAAATGGGTAAAACTTGTAGCTGAGCAAGATGCTTATCTTGATTCTTTCTTAGCAATTGCTACAGATGATTCTAAAGCTCTTTATAGATCAAAAATGTCATCTCCTGTCATTAATGAAGTAAACCAAATGAGAGATATTGCATCTCAAAAATCAGCTGTTGGTAACTTTGGGATAGATAATATTTTATGGTTTAAAACAATCTCAAAAAAAATAAATCTTTTAAAACAAGTTGATGATAAACTAGCTAAACAAAATGATTTAACTATAGAGATGATTAAATCAAATTCTAAAACTAAAGCAACTATAACCATTTTTAGTTATATACTATTCTCAGTTATGATGTTTATAGTTATCTTTTTTATATCAAAAGGGGTAAACCATAGTGTTGAAGATAGTTTAAAGAAGATTCAACATGTATCAAACTCTTTAGATTTAACTTGTGAAGTAAAAATAAAAGGTAAAGATGAGATAGCAGAGATTGCAAAAGCCGTCCATATTATGATAGTAGCATTTAAAGCTAGTGTAAATAAAGCTCTTGTTGTATCGGATTCAACATCCGATGAGAATGAAAAACTATCTAAAGTTGTTCAAATATTAGCTGAAAATGGAATTATAGCTTGCGAGGGAATAAAAAAAATTGATGTATTGGTATTAGAAATTTCAAAAAAACTTGATATTGTAGAAGAGTCTTCAATATCTGTCACTGAAGATTTAAACTCTACAACTGAAGTTTTAAGTACATTTATAAACAAACTAAATGAAGTAACTACCGCTATTGAAGATGGAAACCAACATCAACAAGATTTAGCACACAAAGTTTCATCTTTAACAGATCAAGCTAAAAATATAAAAGATGTTTTAGCAATTATTTCAGATATTGCAGATCAAACAAATCTACTTGCATTAAATGCAGCTATTGAAGCTGCAAGAGCGGGAGAGCATGGTCGTGGATTCGCTGTTGTTGCCGATGAGGTTCGCAAACTTGCGGAGCGAACACAAAAATCACTTAATGAGATTAGTGCTAATGTAAATCTTATTACTCAAAATGTTGTTGAAATTTCTGATGGCACTGACTCTACAACTCAAAATATGCATGATATTTCTTCTTCCGCTCAAGAGTTGATAGTATCTGCACAAGATACTAAAGAGAAACTAGTATGTACTCAAGAGCGCTCAACAGATGTTATGCATCAAAGTACATATATAGCTACAAGAACAAAAGAGCTAATACTAAATATGGATGGCATTATGAAAGTTTCTGATAAAAATTTAGAACTTAGACAAAATGTAGAAGAAACGGTGTTAGCTTTATCTAAAGATACAAAAGAACTTCAAGCAGAACTAAATAAATTTACTACGTAATGATTGAAAGTATAAATTGTATTGATGAAAATACTCTAGAATATCTAAAATCCTCAACCATCCTTTGTGTTGAAGACGATATAGCTACGCAATTAATATATGAAGCTATATTTAAAAATTCTGTAAAAAACCTGCTTTTTGCAGAAGATGGAGAGCATGGATATGATATCTATCTTACAAATAAGATAGATATCATTATAAGTGATTATTATATGCCAAAACTTAATGGTATAGAGATGATAAAAAAAATTAGAACTCAAGATAGTAAAATTCCGATAATTCTTGTTTCATCTATAGAGGAATTAGATGTAATTAAATCTGCTATTGGTTTACATATTCACCACTTTATAGAAAAACCTATTAAGGCATCAAAATTAATAGCTGCTGTAGTAGATGCTTCAAAAATTTTAATAGCTGATAAATTCTTAGAGGCTCAAAGAAAAGAAAAATTAAAAAATTTAGAAAAAAAAGAAAAATACAACTCTTATCAAGAAGATTTGGCATTTTCAAAAGAGCTAAACATACTAAAAAATGATTTTTATTATCAAATGATAAGTCAAGATGATTATGTAGCTTTAATCGATTTTGTATATAAGCCGCTCGATATCCTTAGTGGAGATACATATAGTGCTAGAAGAATTGATGACACTAAATTATTATTTTTAGTTGTTGATGGTATGGGTAAAGGCATATCAGCCTCATTAAGTGCTATAATGTTTACCTCATTTATCAATCACTCCATAGATATCTCTTTAGAGTTTAATCTAAATAAACTTATAGACGATTCTATTAAGTATATTAAATCGATTTTACTTGACGAAGAAACCATTTCAGCTGACTATATTGTACTTGATTTTCAAAATAAAGAGATGTCATATGCAAAATTTTCAATGCCATCATCATTAATCCAACAAGAAGACAATAAGACAACTAAAATAAAATCCAATAATCCTCCAATTAGCAAATATATAGAAGAGTTTAAAATATCTACCTTTGACATATCAAAAAGTGTAAAATTTCTTTTTTATAGCGATGGAGTTGTAGAAAACATAACAAGATTTGACGATAAGTTATATGCAGATTTTATAGAGGAAGATTTTTTAAACTCTTTTGTGAAAGAAGATATGAAAGAGAAATTATTATGGAAAATTCAAGATCAAGAAGACGATATAACATTTATATTTTTCAACAAGTTAGATTTAAAAAATACTCCTACTCAAACAAAGACTTTTGTTAGTACCTTAGCAGAACTAGAAAATTCTAACAAATGGTATGGCTTATTATGGGAAGAAATTACAAACGAGCACTCTATGATTTATTCTGCTGGTGTTGTGTTTTCAGAGCTAATGATGAATGCTTATGAGCATGGAAATTTAGGTATAGATGCTCAAAAGAAACATAAATTATTGGAAGATGATATCTATTTTGATTCTCTAAAAATTATGGAGCTAGAATGTAATAAAAAGATTACAGTTTGTGTTAATAAAATAAACTATATGGCTAATACTTATGTTATCACAAAAATTATTGATGAGGGAGATGGTTTTGATACAAATATTTTAAGTGAAATATTTAGAAACAAAGCACTATTTAATGGACGGGGTGTGTTTGTCTCGAGAAGATCTTCATTAGGGATTTATTATAATCAAAAAGGTAATGAAGTATTATTTTTACATAAGATCTAGTAAAAATTTCAAGTCAAAGCTTGGGATGACAAACAAAACCGTCATTCTGGGCTTGACCCAGAATCTCTTATGAAGACAATGCTGCTTTAGAAGCTTGTGCAATTGCACTAAATGCTGTTGCATCATTCATCGCCATATCAGCAAGAATTTTACGATCAAGCTCGATACCAGATTTGTGAACACCATTCATAAATGTTGAATAATTCATGCCATTTAAACGAGCTGCTGCATTGATACGAACTATCCATAACTTACGGAAATCTCGCTTCTTTTGCTTGCGGTCACGATGTGCATATACTAATGAACGCTCAATTTGTTCTTTAGCTTTTCTAAAGTGTTTACGACGACCACTATAGAAACCTTTTGCTAATTTTAATATTTTTTTGTGTCTTCTTCTACGAATAACACCTGTTTTAACTCTTGGCATCTCTTTCCTTTTTCTTTACCCACTCACTCTTTGGTGATAAAGGTGTCCAAATTTAATGGACTTGCCCAACAACTGTTTTGTTGGAGATTTATAATATAATTAGATTTCAAATCAAGTTTGCAATAACATCTAATTAATCATAGCCTTTACATTTGCTTCGTCAGCTTTTGCAACAATTTTTGGACTGTTTTGCTTGCGACGAGTGCCTGCACTTTGTTTAGTTAAAATATGGCTTCTATTGGCAGTACCGCGTTTAACAGTACCATTTTTTTTAACTTTAAAACGCTTTACAGCAGCTTTTACCGATTTCATTTTAGGCATCGATTTTCCTTTCTCGTAATTTAAAAAGGCAATTATACCAAAACTTTTCTGATATTTTGCTATAATCGCTTTATGAACTCAATTATCCACATAAATAATGCACTTCAAGAGTTAGATAACGAAGTAGAAAAAATTCTTGTAAATTGGGATATTGCTATGAATGAAAAAGACAATTTAATGCTACCTATACTTCAACAAAAAAAAGTATTAACACAAGCATTAGAAGATTTAACATACCTAAAAGAAAATCCACCAGCACCTAATAGAGCATGTGGAATCTCAAAATATCGCCAAGATTAAACTTTTTGGGATAATACATTAACTTTTAACAAAATTCTTGAACTATCTTTAAATAATACATTTACTAAATAACTCTCAATTTTTTTATTTTTAGACTCATATATTTTAAACTTATCAACTGCACCAAACTCATCAATATTTCCATTAAAACTCGAATCCAATGGATAAGTTTTAATCTCACTTAAAGATTCTAATCTGTAAAGAACTGAATCTTTTATAATGTAAGTAACATATGGATTAAATCTTTTATGGATTGAATTTGTAGTTTGAAAACTAATAATATCTTCTTGTGTATCTTTGTCTAAATAGACTAAATTTTTTGGCATAGCTAACAATAAATCTAAATATATTATCTTTTTTTTAAGCTCTATAGTTTTAATAGCGTTGCTTTTATTTTTGAATGTATTATTAGACATGTTTAATGAAGAGTAGCTTTTGTATAAAGCTACTATCATAAGCGAAAATATGATTATTGATACAAGTAACTCAACTAATGTAAAAGCTTTTTTGCTCCTAGCTTGAGCGCGTAGAATGTTTTTTGTAGAAAAATAAGTCATTGAAGTTTTATTCTCATAAATGAGGCGGAGGTATTTTTGACTTTAATATTTGTAGAACCAATTTCAAAAATCATTTCACTGCCCTCATCATATTTTTTCATATCTATACTTTGTAATTCTATATATTTTATATCTATTTTTGTATTTGAAAACTCTCTTCTTAGCTCAGAATCTAATTCAAAATCTGTAGTTAAATTTTTCATGCTAATTTTTTTGTTTTCAAGTTCAAAATCATTTTGCCCAATAAAAAAAGAAAGGTATTGATTTGCTTTAGTTTTGTCTTTAATTTGAAAAAATACTAGATTAGAATTACCTCTCATCTCAAAAAGTGCTAAGATAACCACTGATATTATCACAACCGATATCATAACTTCTAAGAGGGTAAAGGCACTGCGTTTGGATTGACTCCAAGGAATGTTTTTCATAAATACTCCCTTGAAGTCAAAATTGGTTCACATCAATGAACATCAATCATGCCCTAAGCCAGTTCTTATAGCCTCATCAAGACTAGTCCCTCCAGCTATAACCATTTTCTTTAACTCGCTAGCTATTGTTTTTAAACCATTGTTTTTAAAAGTTTTTTTAATTGTATGCTCATCTGTAGTTGTTTTTAATAGATCTTTAACTTCATCAGTTATTACTAAAAGCTCACCAACTAATTGACGGCCACTATAACCACTATAACCACATTCACGACATCCTTTTGCTTTGTATATTAAAGTATCTCTTGAGAAGTTATAATTTTGTGCAAAGTTTTCAGCTAAGAGATCTTCTTCTTTACATTTATCACATAAAACACGCACTAATCTTTGAGCTAAAACACCTAAAAGCGATGATGAAATTAAAAATGGTTCTATCCCCATATCTGCAAGTCTTGATATTGTTGCTGGCGCTGAGTTTGTATGTAAGGTTGAGAAAACCAAATGTCCCGTAAGTGCTGACCTTATCGCTATATTTGCAGTTTCTTCATCTCTAATTTCACCAATCATAATTACATCTGGATCTTGACGAAGGATTGAGCGCAGAGCAGATGCAAAAGTTAAACCTACTTTTTCATTTACTTGAATTTGAGAGATATTATCTGATTTATACTCAACAGGATCTTCAACTGTTATTAGGTTTTTCTCAGGTGCCTCAACTTCACGCAAAAAGGAGTGAAGCGAAGTTGTTTTTCCACTTCCAGTTGGTCCTGTTACTAAAATAATTCCATGTGACAAACAAAGCAGCTTTTTAACCTCATCAATCATCTCTATGCTAAAACCTAACTCGTCTATTTTAGGTATTTGTGAGCTTTGCATAAGCAGTCTCATAACTACACGCTCACCATAAAAAGTTGGCAAAATAGAAACACGAATATCGAGTGTCTTTCCTGAAATGTTTATCTGTGTACGACCATCTTGAGGGATTCTTTTTTCACTAATATCTAAATTTGAGATAACTTTAATGCGACTAATTATTAAATTTACTATTTTCTTATCTAACTCTGCATTTTTTGAAAGCATCCCATCAATTCTAAATCTTACATCACCTTTATACTCGCCAACTTCTATATGAATATCTGATACTCGTTTTTTAACAGCTTGGTAAAATAAAGCATTTACAAATTTAATAATTGGTGCGGATTCTTCACTTGTTAAAATATCTGTACTTACTCGTAAAAAATCAGTTAAAGATATATCTTCATCTTCTTGTGTGTTTTCTTGCATTACCTCCATGGTTCTGTCTGTTTTTAGCTCTAAAAAACGATTATATAGTTGGTCAAATGAATCTTCATCTAACATCTTAAGCGGATATATTTTTTCTAATTTTGTATAAAAATTACTTGCTTGAACTAAATAACGCTCAGATAATAATGCAGTAACTTCCCCCTCAATCTTACTAAAAAGAAGATAATTTTTTCTAAGCAGTTCAGTATCTAATTCTTTAATTTCATAAGCTTCTAGGCCTAAATCATGAAACTGCTCTAGTATCAACATCTAAAACTCATATTCTTGAGCATTTGCTTCATTTGTATCTATTTTAAGTTTTATACTTTTTTCCTCTATTCGTTTAAATACTTTTGTATTGTAGTCTTTTTGAATATTAGCAAGTATCCCCAAATCTTTTTGTAGTTGTGATAATTTTTCACTTTTATCAATAATATATGGAGTTAAAATAACTACTAAATTATCACTTTCTTTTGTTGTTGTTGTAGATGCAAACAACCAATTTCCAATTATTGGAATTGAGCTTAAAAGCGGGATTGAAGATTTTGATTTTAGATTATAGTTTTTTACAAGTCCCCCTATTACAATACTCTCTGCATGACGAAGAATTGCTTGTGTTTTAATCTCTTGTTTTGATGTTACTGGCTGTCCTGTTCCATTGTTACTTCCATCATCTAAAACATTTTCTAATATAGCTTCTACTTTTAATGTTACTTTTTTAGAAGATGAAACCCTTGGCGTAATTATTAAAGTCAAACCTACATCTTCACGCTTATAACTATCATTTGTCTGACCTGCAACTGTAGTACTGCCAGTTACAATAGAGATAGTTTTACCTACATATATTGATGATTCTTGATTATCTACACAAAGAATTGATGGATTTGATATAGATTTGCTAGCACCATTTACCTCAAGAAAATCAATAGCAGCTCCAAGTGCAAATCCCTTAGTTAAATCTTTTTCATCAAGAGAAGCTAATAAATTAGCAATACCTCCAACAGGGCTTACTCCTCCAAAATTAGTAGCTAAAGAGTATAGTCCAGTATTTACGAGTCCTGCTCCATCAAAACCATACTTAATACCTAAGTCTTCACTATTCTTTTTATTTATCTCTATTATTCTAGCTTTTACATATACTTGAAATTTTTCTCTATCTAATTCATCTATTATTAACTTAATGCCTTTTAATACAACTGGATCACCAACTGCAATGATTGCATTTATCTCTTCGCTCGCACTTACACTTGGTTTCATGGTTGGGTCTGCAAAAGTTTGTTTTGAGATTATTTCATTTAAAGATTTTAATACTGACGCTGCTGTAGAGTTTTTTAATGAATAAATTTTAACGCCATTGCTAGCTGTAGATTCAACATCAAGAGTATTGATTAATTTTTCAAGTCTTTGAACATTTTGTTTTATTCCTATGAGAATTATGCTATTTGTATTGTCATCTAAAAAAATATTTATTTTTTGAGAAGCTATTTTTTCATCAAAAAGAGATTTAGCTATTGCTATTAATTTTGTTTGAATTTTTTTAGCTTCAACATTCTTAATGGAGATAACTTTAATAATGGTATTTGAGTTTATAGCTATATCTTTTATTACTTTTTTTATAGTCTCTATATTTTTGGGATAGTCTGTAATTAGAATCATATTTGATTCTTTCATTGTCATAAGTTTTGCAGTTTTAGAAATAAGATAACGAATTTTTGCTGCTACAATATCTACATTTTTACCTTCAATTTTTATACTCTGAGTAACCATCAATGTACCATCAGTACGCAATCCTTGCTTTATAACTTTAGTATTATGTTTTGCAGCATCAACAGAACGAACTATTTTGAGGATTGAGCCATCTTCTATAAGTGTATAGCCTTTTGTTTCTAAAACAGATATCAATATTCCCATCAATTCTGTATCATAAATTGGTGCGTTGCTTATTAAATTCACTGTTCCAACAATATCATTACTTACTAAAATATTTTTCTTTGTTATTTTAGATATTAATTTTATAAAATCATTTATTTGTAAGTTTGAAAAATTTACATTTACCATCTGCTTTGCATCTAATGACACAACCAGCAATAAACTAAAAAAAAGTAATTTTAAAGCACGGCTAACTGTGCGTAGGCTCTCTGTCGAGGAGAACTTAGCATTAGGGCTTTGCTCCTTTGACGTAATTATATTAGTTAATCTCATACACTATTTCCTTCTCAATTCCATTACGAATTACTACAATTTGTATTAGGTCCATCGTACCAATTTTGCCATATATATCTAAAGCATCCTTATAAGATTTTAATACTACATTATTTACTTTTATAATTAAGTCATTTTTTCTTAGTCCTAAAGTTGCCATTTTAGAGTTTGAGTCTATTTTGAGTATTTTAAAACCTTTTATTTTTTTATTTTCTTTTACTTCTATAATAGATATTTCTTTCCATATTTGCTTAGGATTTTTAGAATAAAAAGAGATATCCTCTCTTGTTATAATTTTTTGATCTAGTGTTTTATTTTTAATTTTAGTAGTTTTTTGATTCTCTAAATCAAGCCAAAGTGTATATTCTTTAGAATTTTTTTCAAAAATAGCATTTTTATTTGCTATTTGTATTAAAGTATATCCAAAATAAACTTCACCAACTTCAATAATTTCAGTCTTACTGGGAGCAGATTTTAATGCAACAATTATAAAACCAGAATCTTTTATTCCGTATAACCCTTTTAAAATCATATTTTTTATACTTGATGTATTTTTATTTGTAGTTTGAGTATTTTTATCTAATGTCTCATCAAAAATCATATTTTTAAAATCTACCCTTTGGTATTTTGGCTGATAATTATTTTGTGTATTTAACTCTATTGAATCGCTTGGTAATAAAAGCAAAAGGACTAGTGAAATGCTTTTTGCTATTAATAACAATAAAAGTAATTTAAAAAATACTTTTAAATACTTAGAATTTGAAAGTTTTAACATAACTATAAGCCCCAGTATCTAATTTTTTTAAGTTTCTTAAAGTTGATTTAAAATCTTTTTTCATAACTGCTGAAGCTTCTAACTCTAACTCTAACTTAAAATTCATAAGATTAAAATTAACCTCTACATTACCAAATCCACCATTAGCATATGCATTTATATTTAATGGATTAAACACTGAGTAGCTTATGTGCAGTTCATTAACATTTGTAGGAATTAATGAAGAGATAGTTGGTGAAAGTTTAACATTTGTCAAATTAGCACTATTATAAAGTCCAAATATTTTAATTTTCATCTCTTTAACCTTGGCGGTTTCAATACCTTTTGTAGAAATAACAGCATCTTTGACATTTAAATATAAACCATTGTCTTGAAGTTTTTCATCACTTATAACTACACTGTATGAGTTGAGTTTATTTTCTAATAGATAAAAAATTGCTATTTTTGGCGAAAAATAGATTAGTACTGAAATAAAAAACAGTATATAGCCAATATATTTTAAAGGTCTACGCAAAGGAATTACCAACTTATTTTCATATTAAAACTAGCTTTTGATTCACTTAGTTTTTTTATTTTCATACTTACAACATTGTAAGTACCATTTAAAATCTTAGCCATTAAAAAATTAAGTGCTTTTTTATCCATCTCATCACTTTTTAAGGAGACTGAATTTTTCTTAAATTTAATATCAAGCTTTGCCTCTTTTAGTATTTTTTTGTTTAAAATTATCTTTAAGTCTTTTTGCGAAGAACTGTTTTTTAAATATGCTTTTTTTAATCCACCAAGCTCATTGGCAATTTGTGAAGTTTCTAAAAAAGCTATTTTAGATTTTATCAAATCAGATTTAGCAAAGCTTAAACTAAATATACTTATAAGTAATATGCTTATAAGCAATAAAGCAATATATATGGGATTTATAGCTCTCATGAACCAACCTTTAATATTTTATTTTTATATGTAATAGTTGTAATATTTTTTTGCTTAAGTGCCTTTGACATCTCTTGTCTAAAGTTTGTTTGTGTAGCATGAATAGATTTATATTTCTTTAAAACAGCTTTATTTTGAAACATTGTTGGTTTTAATTCGTATTTTGAAGCAAGTTCTTGCGTTTGCGTTTGGACTTTGTTTATATTTGATTTAACAATAAAAAGTTCGCTTAAAATTAAGACAATAAAAGCAATAGCTACTGCAGCTATCTTTTTTAAGCTAGAGCTATCTACTATGTGCCCAAAATGTTGCAAACTTATTGTGTGTTTTGAAAGTTTCATATCTTTGAGATTTAAACTTCCATTCTCCTCTATCCAACAACATGGAACTAAAGTTACAATTGAATCTTTTACATAGATGCTTTGTTTTTCATTGATTTTTATAGCCCCCTCAATCTTATCTAATTCACTTTGAGCAAAATGGATTGAAGATATGTTGTTAGGGCTTATGCCCTGAGTTGTTAGTAAATCTAAAACAACCTTATCTTCATAAGCAAAAATATAGAATTCATCATCTTCTTTATAGGTACTATAACTATAATCTCCCTCTGGTAAAACATCTTCAAATAAACTAACAAGAAGTTTTTTTGCATCACGAACATATTTTACAGGTAGTTTGACTTTTTTTACCCAATACAATGATGGAGAAAGTATAACATCTAACTTTTCATCACCTAATACTATATTTGTGTATGTATCTAAAAAAATTGTTTTTCTATCTTTATTAAATTTCATAATGGAAATTATATCCTTTTCTTTCTACAATATCATACTCAAAAGATATTTTTGCACTAAGTGTATCTTTAATTATTTCTAATTTTACATCTATATATGGTTCGAAATAGCTTATTTTATAATTTTGTAAAATTCTATTTTGATCACTGCTAAGTACAGGTGGGTTATTTTCAGTGTAACTTCCAGCAAAAGCAACTAAATTTTTAGCTTCATCATTAGTAATATTAAGCATTAGTTTCCAAACCTCAGCAGTTGCATAATTTAAATCAATACTTACATTTTTATCTTTTGTAAAATAAAAAATATCTTCAAATTTTATTTTAGATAAAGAGTTATCATAAAAACTATTTGTATAAAAATCATTAAACCCTTGTAGGTGCTCATAACTTGTTAAATAATCTCTAAACAAAGTAGGTTTTTCATTAAATATATCGCTATAGTAGCTATTGTCCTCTTTTACTCCGCCCATACCATCTAATAAAATATCTACATATATTGGATTTACATTATTATTTGACATATACTCTTTAAGTGCTAACACTTTTTGTTTGTTTATCTTTGTAGTATTAAAATCATATAGTGTATTAGGATTAAACTTTGCTCTGGCACTACTTAACTCTAAGGCTACTTTAATATCTCCATACTCTATTGGAATAAATGAAGCTTGAGATAAAAATAAAAACAACCCTGCTTCTGATTCTGCTTGATCTAATTCTTTTGAGGTTTTTAAAATATTTAAAATATCTTCTAAAATCACATTTGATTGAAGTAAAAAATTTTCTTTTTTTAGTGTCTCTTGTGCATCATTTGTATACTTTAATCCAATTCCGATACTAAAAGTTATTGCTACTATAAACATCATAGTCATTAAGAGTGCTATAGCATTTTTTCTTAAAACCAGCATCTTATTAACCAATATTCATTGAAAAAATCGGAAGCAACATTGCAGCAACTATAAAGCCAATTGACCCACCGACAAAAAGCATTAGAGATGGCTCAAGAAGAGTAAGAAGTATTGATATTTTGTCACGATTTTCTTCAAAATAAAGCTCACTTGTATTTGTAAGCACATTTTGAAGCTGTGAAGTCTCTTCGCCTAAAGCTATTGACTGAATGAAGGCATTATCTATCTTAATTTTTGAACTACTTAAGGCACTAGAGAGAAGTTCCCCCTCTACAACTTTTTTTGAAGCATCAATAAAAAGTTCTTTTAAAACTAAGTTATTTAAAATATTTGCGCTTAGATTTATTGTTTGAACAAAAGATACACCTGAACGGGTAAGTAAAGCAGCTATATAAGAAAATCTTGCCAATTCGCTTTTTTCAATAATAACTCCAAAAAGAGGTAATCTTAAAAGTTGCTTATGTACAAAATAAGCAACTAAAGAACTTTTTTTCATAAGCACTAAAAATACAAATATAAAACTAACTACTGCAACTAACATAGTTATAAAGTTATCACTAAAAAAATCACCCATAGCAATAACAATTTTTGTAGGAAGTGGCAACTCTTGATTTAAACTAACAAAAATTCCTGTAATTTCTGGCACTACATACGCAAGCATAAAAGATATCATCAACAAAGAGATTATTACCATAAAAGATGGATAAGCAAATGCCCCTTTTATCTCCTTGTTTATATTTTCTTGCTCTTTTATGAAGCGAGATAATTCTAAAAGAACCTCATCTAAAATACCGCCATTTTCACTAACTTTTATAGATTCAATAAAAAAAGTTGGAAGTTCTATCACCTCTTGAGTACTAAGTGCTGTATAAAAATCTTTTCCCTCATCTAAATATGTACTAACTGTAGCTAAAAACAGTTTCATCTTTTTATTAGTTTCATAATGAGTTTGAACTATTTTTATAGCTGATACAATTGTTAAACCTGAGCGAATATACATAGAAAGTTCACGAGATAATGAAGCCAACTCTTTTGAAGGGATTTTATATTTACTAAAAAGCTTAAAGTCATCGAATAAAGAGATATCTTCTTCTTCTATATTTTGAAGAATTACTCCAGTTGATTTAACTCTTTGTTTTGCTTCATCTAAGCTAAGAGCTTCTATTTTTTGCTTTACTTTTTTACCAGTCTCATCAATTCCGATATACTTAAAAATCATCTAAGCACCTTTTGAACTTGTTCTTCTTTGGCAGTTATTACATCACCCAAAGAGGAATAACGCAGAGTATCAGTAAAATATTGTGTAAAATCATAAATATACCCTTCATATTCTACTATCATCTGAGTACCTACCCCTTTTTTATCTACTTCATATGAAAAACAAATCTCTTCTTCATTACCTCTTGAATTAAAATAAATTTTATTTTTAAGATTAATCATCCCTAAATTAAAATCGTATCTATAAGTTTTAACGCTTGAATCTAAAAAATTATCAAAATCATTTGAGCGCTCTTTATCTAATTTTTCATCAATATATATAGAACACTTATTACATTTATCAAAACACATAAGTTTTATACTTCTTTCATATGAAAATGAAGTGAGATAATTTTTTAAATTTAGAAGGCTTGGTTTTACTTTATCATCTTTTAGAGATTGTATATTACTAACTGCAAGGGTATATACAACCCCAATAATCAAAATAACAATCAACAGTTCAATTAAAGAAAAAGCATCTCTTTTATACTTCTCTTTTTTTTGAGAACTAATCCCAAAAAAAAATTTCATTTTACTTACATTCACTCATTTTAATATCACTAAACTCATCTTTACCACCCTCCTTGCGATCAGCTCCCAAAGAGATTAGCTCAATACTTCCTTCATCGTTAATATATATAAATTCACTACCCCATGAATCTTTGGGTATCTTAGGGTCTTTTAAATATCCACTTTTTGCATAGTTTGGATATTTTTCTTCATCTGTATTTTTAATGAGCAGCAAAAGACCCTCTTCTGTTGATGGGTACATTCCATTATCTATTTTAAAACTATCAAGCATAGTATTATATATATTTTTCATGTTAATGCATACTATCTTAATCTTTGCTTCTTCACCTTTAGAAGTTAAGTTTGGAACTATCATTGCCGCTAATAATCCTAATATCACAATAACCACCATTAGCTCTATTAAAGAGAATGCTCTTCTCATATTTTTTTGCATTAACATTACCTTTTAGTTTTTTAATTACATATTATAGTGAAAAAAGATTACATCTTGAATATATTAAGAATATTAAAGTAAAAAAAATATCTTTATAAAGTAGGAAAATTCTATACAAATATTTAAAAAAAATTAATTTTATATAATAATTTATTATTTTTAATAAATTATTATGCTAACATGAAATATATTATCATAAAAAGGGTTATACATGAAAAAGTTAATAGTAAGTTTAGTATTAGCGCAAGCTTTTTTAATTTCTAATGCGGTTGCAGAAGATAAAAAAGGTCAAGAGATTTTTGAATCCAAAGGTTGTGCAATATGTCACAAAAGTGATATTGATACCATTGGACCATCATTAAAAACAATCGCTACACATTATTTAGGAAAAGAGAGGGATCTTCTTAGTTATTTAAAAGGACAAGGTACTCCTATTGTCGATCCTGCTCGTGCTTCTGCTATGGATCCGCAACTCATAAAGATTCGCTCTTTATTTGAAGATGAGATGAAAGCTTTAGCAGAATATATAGTTTCAGCAGACGATAGACCATTTTAAATAAAGTAATAATAGATGAAAGGTTATTAAATGAAAAATAAGAAATACTATCTAATTTCACTTTTGATTGGATTTATGTTATTTAACTTCTCTTTATATGCTCAAGAAACTAAAGATGGAGCAACAAGCGAAAAAACACTTACAGAGGATGAGATATTTTACGGTACTCCTCTGCGTTCAGATACAAAAGTAGTACATCCACCATATGCATGGGGTGATTGTACTACTTGTCATACAGATGGTGATGGTGGTGATGGTGAATTAATAATGGATCCACCAGAACTTTGTAGCATGTGTCATACTCCCAAAGATGATAAAAAATGGATTCACGGTCCAGTTGGTGCTGGTGCATGTACAGCTTGTCATAATCCACATGAATCAGATAATGCAAAACTTTTAGTAGCTTCAAGCATTAATGAGTTGTGTAATTCTTGTCATCAAGCAAAAGGTGAATTTTTACATAATACTACAAATATACACCCACCTGTGCAAGATCAATGTACAAATTGTCATGACCCACATACAGAAGATCATGAATTTCAACTAAAAGCTGATGGTAAAATGGACTTATGTGTTATGTGCCATACCGAAAAAGAGGTATGGGTTAATACTGTTACAGATAAACATGGAGCATTAGATAAACCAAGAAAATGTCTTGAATGTCATGACCCTCATGGTTCTGAAAATCCAAAATTCTTAATAACAGATACAAATATGGAACTTTGTCTAACTTGTCATAGTGAAAAATTAGTAACTGATGAAACAGGTTATGTACTTGCAGATATTGGTAAGCATCTTGATAAAAATCCAGATTGGCATGGTCCAATCCTTTGGGGAGATTGTGCGTCGTGTCATAATCCACATGGTTCAAATAACTTAAGAATGTTGAAAAAAGCATTTCCTAGAGATTTTTATGCAAAATTTGATGAGAAAAATTATATCTGTTTTCAGTGTCATGAGCCAGAAAAAATTCAAGATGAATTTACAAAAGATATGACTAACTTTAGAAATGGTGAACACAATATGCATTATGTTCATGTAAATAAAGAAAAAGGTCGCTCTTGTCGTGCTTGCCATGATTTTCATGGTACAAAAGAATATCCACATCATCTACGCAAAAAGACTAAATTTGGAAAAATAAACTTCCCTATGCGTTTTATAGAAACTGAAGATGGTGGTTCATGTGCACCAGCATGTCATGCTCGTCGTCACTATGACCGTATAACGCCTATAGAAAATTTAAAATAATTGTCTAGCTTATATCTAAGGTTCATCTTTTTATTATCACTCTTTGCTTTAAGCTTAGGGGGTAATACTTTACTGCCAAAAGTTGAAATCTTAGAGCCACAAGATATGACTAGATATAGTGGAGAGCTTTCAACAATAGTTATAAAAGTACCCACTAAAAATATAGACAAAAATGTAACTCTGATTAAGATATCGCTAAACAATAAGATTGTCCAAGAGCTTAATGTTACCAAAGAAAAAGAGATTTACTGCCAAACAATCAAAATAAACCCATCAAAAAATATCGTTAGGGTAGCTACATACTCTAAAAAAGAAAAACTTCAAGAATCGACAATCAATCTCTACTATTTGCCTGAACTTTATGAGGGGTCTAGTGATGACAGCGAAAATTATAATTTAAACTTTTTTCATACTGATAAAAAAGAGAAAAAATGCGTATCTTGTCATAACATGACATCAAATATTCCAACAAACGAAGATATCCTTGAAGATATTACACAAACAACTTGTTATAATTGTCACAAAAATAAACTTAACACTAGAAATACTCATGCACCAGCAGCAAACTGGCGTTGCATAGATTGTCATGATGGCAAAACTGCTGAATATAATATGGACCTTGAAGGGGAATCAAAATATTTGGCTCGCGACCCAATAAAGACAAATTGCGCAAGCTGTCATGATAAAGTAACAAAATGGGAAAATAATAAATATACACATGGTCCCGTAAATGATGGTCGTTGTGTTAGATGTCATGATCCACATGGTTCAGACAATGAATTTTTCTTAAGAAAACCAATTTGGGACATATGCACAACCTGTCATGCCGAAAAAGCTGATGGAAAACATGTTGTATCAAGCTTTGTATTTAGTCGTAATAGTGGGGCTCATCCAACAAGAAGTGATACTGCTAAAGATCCAGCTCGACCTGAAAGAGAGTTTACTTGTACAAGTTGTCATAATCCACACGGATCAAGCGGAATATATTTACTTAGAATGAATGGATCAGTCCCATTTGGTGTATGTAAAAGATGCCATGATAAATAAGAAAAAAGAATTAATTGCTTATTTTTTCAGGAAATTTACTAAACATTTTTTCTAAAACATTGTTTATGTAAGCACTTTTTTGCTCTTGTGAATTTGTTGTATCTGAAATTTCATCCTCTGCTATAGATTGCCAAAATACAGCATTTTGTTTTACATCTAAAATTTCCACAACAAATCTTCCCTCTTCATACTCGTATGTTCGTGTTGTTGTCACAGAACTCATGCTTCTTGGGAACGGGTCTATCAAATATATTTTACCATCATTAGCATAGGATATATGATTATAATAATCTGCTCTTGGGTTCATACCCATCTCTTGATAATTTGTTTCCATTTCGCTTCTTTTTTGAACATCAAGATGAAAAATAATATAAAAATCTGCATCTTTTTTTTCTGAGTAAGTGTAGCCTTTATTTTTAAAATAATTTATTAAAGATTTATTTAAGCGACTTCGCATAAAATTTTTCTCATCATCTTTTTTTGTATAAATAACATTAAATTTATTTAATTCAGTATAGTTGTACTCAGGGTCACTGTCTACTTGCACTTGTAATGTTGAACATCCGCTAATAATAAAAATTGTTATTAATGCTAAAATCCATTTTTTCATCTTAATTTCCTTTTTATTTAACTTTAAAATATAATTGTGATTGTGATTATTATAGCACACATACTGTAACATTTTCATACTATTTTGTCATTTTATTTGCTTCATCCCGTAAGGATTTGGCCTCTTTTGTGTACCCATTTGCTTTGAAATAATAATATTGCTCATGAAGTTTTTTAAAACTTTCATCCCCTAAATAAGATGTAATATCGTATGAAAAATATTTCTGTAAATAACCTAGTGTATCAAAGCTATTGCCCTTAATACCATAATATCTAGACTTATATGTCTCTGCTAATAAATTAGTATCAGTAGCAGCGATAGTAGAATCTACGATTTTTACTAACTGATCTCTTGAGAGTGCAAAATGGCGCATTAATCCATATGAACTTTGTATATTATGTTTTTCAAGTACACTGTTTATTTGTGGCGTATCTATTATTTTTTGAATTATTTCATAATTATAAACTATGGGCTCATTAGAACCAAACAATAATAAATCTCTTGAGTCTGCATTAACAAAGCTAATTACATACTCAAAAGTATCAGTATATGCTTTAATTATGCTTTTTAATGTCGCTACATCTATTTTAAATAAAGGTACCCATTGTCCATATATTCCATCTTTTAATAATCTAGACTTAACAATTTCGAAAAAATCTTTGCTCATAATATTTGATCCGCCACTAAGCCAAGGATGAGAGGGCTGTGAAACAATGATGTCATAATTAGTATTAGACATTAGCAAACTATTGCGAGCATCATTAACTTTTACATCTATTCGCTTATCATTGCTTGTTGGTAATTTATCATTATATAGCGTCTTTAGGGCTTCAAGCATAGCTAAATCAAGCTCTACAACATCAATACTATCTAAATCATTCATCGCTAATGCCTTAATTGTCACCCCTCCACCATAGCCAACAACAAATGCTTTTTTTGCATTAGGATTTAACATAAATGGGATTTCCCCTAATAAGAACTCATTTAAAGATAAATTATTACTATTACATATATCTATCCAAGATTCAATTATACCGTTTTTCAATATACACTTAATGCAAGAATTATAATTTAATATACTAACAACCCCCATTTGTCCCTCTTTTGTATAACTAATTTTTAACTCCTTGTTATGCGAGCTTACTTTATATTCGCGCTTAGCTACTATCTTAACCATAGAGTTATAATCTATATGTGCAAAATAATTACTTGAAAATACAAATAAAATGCCAAATATACTCAAAATATATGGAGCTTTTTTAATATTAATATCTTTTATAAAAATAATTGATGACAATAAAACCAATAGAGCAATAGCGCTTAACAATGTGTCAGTTGAGTAGTATGGAATTATCCAAAAACCAGCTATTATTGAGCCTAAAATTCCAGCAACTATATTAACTGCGTAAGCTTTGCCAACATCTTTATGGATTGATTTAATATCTTGTGAATATAACTTTAATGCTATTGGAAAAAGTGCGCCAAAAAGAGCAGTTGCCGGCAATAATAATAAAAACATAACTAAATATTTACTCCACCTATAAACAAATGAATTTACTTCTAAAGTATTTAATTGTTCATATATTTGGGGAAATAATCCTAAACCGATACGAGCACCTAAAAGAGATATAGCAAGTAATATCAGTCCAAAAAATAAAACTCTATTTATGTCTAAGTTAGAGATAAATTTAGCTTTTGCTACCCATGAACCAATAGTAATCCCCATAAGAAACATTGCAAGGATTAAAGAAAATCCATATATAGTACTTTCTGTATAGATTATAAGAAATTTCATCCAACCAACTTCAGTTGCCATAGCACTTAATCCAGTTACAAAAAGCACAATGAGAGCTTTGTTATTAAACTTTTTTGTTTTATCTGCAGTATGTGAAATAGTTATAGCTACATTGGTAAAAAAGTTAAAATATCTGTATAAAATATAGCCAATTAAAACAATAAATATATTAACACCAGCAGCTATATATATAGCGCCATCGAGCCCAAAATGTGGTATAAGTACAAAACCTGAAAGCAGTACCCCACAAACAGCTCCAACACTATTAAATGCATAAAAATGTGCTAGTTTTGATCCAATCTCATTTTTATGAGTAATTGCAAAAGTTATAAGCAGTGGGAATGTAGTACCAATTAAAAATGTTGGTATAAATAAAAGTAGCAATACTATGAAAAATTTTAATCCAAGACCAGCTTCAGTAAAAGGAAGCATTGAGATATAAAAATCAAGATTTAAAAGAATTGGCAATAATACGACAGCACTTAAAGCGATTCCAATCTCAACAAAAAGATAGATTTTAAATATTTTTTTAAATTTTATAATTAAAGCACTTGCAAAATAACTACCTAATCCTAATCCAAGAAAAAATACTGCTAATACAATACTTATTGATACTGTAGTGGAGCCAATACTTAAACCAAGTAAACGAACCCACACTACTTGATAAATAAGTGCGGAGCCTCCAGATAAAAGTAAAAAGAGAGAGAGGCAAAGTGTTTTATAATTAAACACTCTTAATTTTACTTTTTGCTAGAAATTGGTTTTACTTTAATAAGCTTATTTCTATTAAATGAAGCAGCTATAATCATAATAACTATCACTGAAATAACATAATATATCCAATCTGGTATTGGTACCGGGTCTCCTGATGCGTATGAATGTAGCCCTGAAAGATAATAATTAACACCAAAATAAGTCATAATAATTGTAGAGTATGCTACAACTGAAGCTGCATTAAATATAAAATTAGAGCTTAAAGATTTAACAAAGCGTAAGTGAATTATAAAAACATAAACCAATATAGTTATAAGTGACCATGTCTCTTTTGGATCCCAACCCCAGTAACGACCCCATGATTCATTTGCCCAAACACCCCCTAGGAAATTTCCAATTGTAAACAATGAAAGCCCAACTATCATCGACATCTCACTAATACGAGTCGCCTCTAAAATATTTACACTTATCTCTTTGCGTTTATTTTCATTACGAAGCATAATATAAAAAATCAATGATACAAATCCAAGTAAAGTACTTAAACCAAAAAAACCGTAACTAGCCGTAATGATAGATACATGTATAGTTAACCAGTATGATTTAAGAACCGGAACCATTGTTGTAATTTGTGGATCGAGCCAACTAAGATGTGCAACAAACAATGTAACACCCGCAAATACTCCAGTAGTTGCTACAGCTAGTTCCGATGTCCTTGCAAATACAATTCCAGAGAGAATAATACTCCATGAGATATAAAGCATCGCTTCATAACCGTTACTCCATGGTGCATAACCTGATATATACCATCTTAATCCTAGATTTGCAGTATGAGCAATAAAACCTAAGACTAATATTCCAAGAATAATACGAGTAGCCAATTTTATATTTATCTGTGGTTTAGCTATGCGTGCAAAAATCAATACTAAAAGAATAAGTCCTGCAATTAGATATATAGGATAAAGTCTATCAAATAAATTTAATTTATTGTATAAGAGCTCCGCTTTTATAAGCGATTCTGAAAGAATAAATTCTGATGAGTATTTTTTTTGATACTCAATAATAGCATCAATAGCTTCATTTGCTTCTTTAAAATCACCACTGTTTATACCTTTAAGCAAAGCTGTTGAATTATTTCTTAAGAGAATTAAAACTTCTTGTGAAATTTGTGGCGGAAAGCTTTGAAGTGCTTCTTTTGGGTAATACCATTTATTATCAACATCTCCTTGAAGCGGAAATACTCTCATGAAACGACCAGAGTATATCATATAAGCAACATTAAGTCTTTCATCTACTTTAATCAGCTCTTTTTCAAATGTACCCCTTTGAGCTGGTCTTTTTCGAAGAGCCTCTTCTGCTGCTGCACTTAGCTTATACTTTCCATATTTGTCAAAAGCAACATTATAAGCAAATTTTTTCTGTGATTCTTTTATTCCTAGTATTTTATTAATCTCTGGATGCTTAGCTTTAATCATCTCCACACTTTTCCATGCTTGTGGATTTGATGCCATCCCTAAAACCATCTGGTTATGATTAAGACCAAACATAGTGCTACTGCCAGAAATTTTATTTAAAAGCGCTATGGTTAAACTATCAAGTGGCTTAATTCTTCCATCTCTAGTTTGAACCAACATAGTTGCATAATGATTAGCATGCTCAATGTCAATGTTTTTTAAACTTTGGATATCTACATCTGATGCTGTTAAGGGTTTTGCAAAAAACAATGCTGTTAACATTGTAAATACCATTATTACGCTCGCGCTATACTCATATTTTTTGCGTGAAAGTTTTCCAAAATGACTATTTGGATTTAAAATATTTAAAAATAATCCTATTACTAAAAGCGTATACCCTAGATATGTTGGCCATTTTCCAGGATCATGATTTACTGAAAGAATGGTGCCTTTTTCATCTTTATCATAAGATGATTGAAAAAATAAAAATCCACCATAATCAAGAATATTGTTCATAAAAATCTTATGTTCTTGCATAACTAAGTTTTCCTTATCGATTAAAGTTACATAACTTTCATATGATGATGGACTCATAGAGCCTGGGTATTTTATAAGTTTAAAATCCCTAAGTTTTAGCGAAAATGGTAATTTTAAAATTTTTGAGCCCCACTCTAAACTAAATTCAGTATCACCCATTTTAAAGTTTTCAACATATCCCTTAAAGCGTTTGCCCTTGCCCATTAACGCTACTTCTTTATACTTACCATCATATTCAACATCTACTATCAATGCTGAGAGTGCATTTTCCTCCATCTCAGGTTCCACTTTTGTAGTCTTTTTATGCTCATCTAAACTTATAACTTTAACTACCCCTTTGTCAAAAATTGCCTTTGAGATAAGTTTAACTCCCTTTATGTCATATGTCTTTTTTGCATCAAATTTATATTTAACTCCCACATCATAATGGCCATGGGATTGATCCATCATCCCTGTCCATTTGATTGGAGTGTTTGAGATAAAGCTAATCTCACCATTATCACTACTTAAGTATAGTATTCGTTTATCATTTGTATCTACTTTTTTATCAAAGTAAACAGCCAATGGACCAACATCCATTGATTCACCTTTTTTTAAAAAATATTTTTCAAGTCCCTGAGGTGTTAGTATCTCAAATACTGCTAGTGGTTCGCCATTTGGAACCTCTACTACTGTTTTTACTGCTTTATCTATAAAGCCTTTATACGATACAGTAACCTCTTTATTTTGGATGTCTAAAGAGTTACTAAAATTTCTACCGCCAAGCTCTGATATATAGATAACATCTTCTCTTTTAAACTCACTAGAACCTTTTATGGCTTTTATTTGTAAAAAAGCATCTGAAGATACCATTCTATCTTCTGTAGCACCCTCACGAATATGCATTACACCCTCATATCCATAATAGCGAGTAATACCAGCTCCAACTAGGACAACCAAGAAGCCAACATGAAATATAAGAACTGGGATTTTTTTAACTTTAAACATCTTATATCTAAATATATTTCCTACAAGGCTTATGCCTAAAAGTACCTGTATAGCTTCATACCACCTACTAGCATAGATGAGTGACCATGATGTATTTATACCATAGTCATTTTCTATAAATGTACCTACAGCACTAGCTAATGCAAATATAAAAACTAATGTCAACATCAGCTTCATTGAGATTAAAAACGACCATACTTTTTTAACAAATATCATACTTTTCCTTGGGTTTATATATAAAAATTTTAATAATTATGGAGTCTATCATAAAGATGCTACACAATGGTTAATGTATAGATATATCTTCTTTTAAGCTCTTTTAAGTGATTTTTAATACTGATTTGTGTTTCTTTTCATTTGTAAAACTTTCTTCTTTTATATGTCTGGCAACTATGATTTTTCATATATCTACATCTTATGGCATTATGTTTGGATCATAGCCGGGGACAGAGTTTCCTCCGTGACACGACCCACCACCACAGCCAAATCCAGCTACATCATTTGCATCTACAATATTATTTTTTATATATCTAGTAAATTGTAATGTGCCACCAAATTGACCCTGATAATTATACGGACTTGGAAAAGTATCATATCCTATAAGTCTTGATACTGGAGATCCATGTGGTATTGCCACATGGCAAGTTACACAGGCGTAATCCATAAAATTCATCGTATTCCATATATCTCTATGAGAATTGCTTAAGTTATGACAATTTTTACAAAATAGGTCTGCTTCTCCCGCTTTGCTAATATCGCCAGAAGTATAAAGAGTAGTCCCATCTGGTTTTGTTGGCCAAGACTGATTTTCCCCTGTTAAAAGATATTTCAAGTTTGAACCATGTGGACCTTTTGGATCACCACCTAGTTTATCTTCAGCTCCATGACAATCTGAACAATACATTGTTGAAGTAC
>JAKISX010000028.1 GCA_021648405.1 Sulfurimonas sp.
AAATTAATGAGAAATCATTAATAACTCACTCAACTGACTTATACAGTCATATTTAAGTACATATAGATATGTATTTAAATGTGATTGTCTAGGTGGCTATAGAGAGAGGGAAACGCCTGGCTCCATTCCGAACCCAGAAGCTAAGCCTCTCATCGCTGATAATACTTATCCTTTCAGGATTGGAAATGTAGGTCGCTGCCTAGTTGGTCATTTTTACTTCACATTTGCACTTTTTAAACTTACTCACGTACTTGATGTATGCTTCGCAACTTTAAAAAGCACAACTGCTTTGTAAAAAAGCTTTTTTAATTTTTAATTTACTTATTTGACTTCCATTTATAAATCAAACTATTTATATATTATTAATCAAGCTATTATCTATTTTCCATAGATTATTAACTATATCCATATTTGATTTTTTTAATCTATCTAAAAAATATTTTCTACTTACCTCTTTTGCACCTAAATTTTTCAAATGTTCAGTGGGTATTTGACAATCTATAAAGTCATATCCCCATTTTTTTAGATGCTGCACTAAAACAGCATAAGCTGCTTTTGAAGAATCATTTTTAATGCTAAACATAGATTCTCCACAAAATATACGACCAATTACTACACCATAAACACCACCAACTAACTGATTGTTATAATAGCTACCAATAGAGTGAACATGTCCCATAGATTGAAGTGTATCATATGCTTCAATTACTTCTGAATTTATCCAGCTTCCCTCTTGGTCTTGTCTTTTAACATCTTTGCATGCTGTGATAATTTCAATAAATGCTGTGTCAAATTTATATTCAAATTTTTTAATACTTTTTTTTAATGATTTTGATAGCTTAAAATCTTGAAGTTCCATTATTAGTCTAGGATTAGGGGACCACCAAATTATTGGATCACCTTTAGAATACCATGGAAATATGCCACTTTGATATGCACGGATTAGTCTAGATGGAGTTAAGTCGCCATCCCAAGCCAAAATTCCATCCTCATTGGCTTCGTTAGGATGTGGAAATTTTAATGAATATTTATTTAATTGAGTAATCACTATATTATCTCATATAAAAAATTTCGCCTTTAGCACGAAAAATCATTTTGTTTCCTTGAATTTTAATATTAGTTTTTTATTAAAACCAACATTCACATTACCGCCATTTTTTAATCTACCAAATAAAATTTCATCACTTAATTTATTTGTAATATTATTTTGAATATACCTTTTTAAAGGCCTTGCTCCCATCTCTGGAGAGTATCCTTCTTTAGCAATATAGTCTCTAGCAGCATCTGAAATATTTACAATAATTTTTTTCTTTTTTAAGTTGATATTTAGTTCATTTATAAATTTTGATACTATATCTTTAACTGTATCAATACTAAGTTGCTCAAACTCTACAATACAATCAAGTCTATTTCTGAATTCTGGTGAGAAAAATGATTTTAACTCTTCATTTTGTGACAAAGATGTATCTTTATTAAATCCCATCACGCTTCTAGAAGATGCTCCAATATTTGAAGTCATAATTAATATAACATTTTGAAAATCAGCTTTATAACCATTATTATCGGTTAGTGTAGCACTATCCATTATTTGTAATAATATATTTATTAAATCAGGATGGGCTTTTTCTATCTCATCGAGTAACAAAACAGTATATGGATGTTTTTTTATAGCTTCAGTAAGCAAGCCACCTTGCTCAAATCCAACATAACCAGGAGGTGCTCCAACAAGACGTGAAAGAGCGTGTTTTTCCATATATTCACTCATATCAAATCTTTCAAAATTGATACCAAGAGTTTTACTAAGCGAGATTGCAAGCTCTGTTTTACCAACACCAGTTGGACCTGAGAAAAGAAAAGATGCTATTGGTTTATCTGCTGGAGTTAGACCTGCTTTTGATATTTTAATCGCTTTTGAGACCTCTAAAACAGCTTTATCTTGACCAATGACAAGTTGCTTTAAATCATTATCTAGATTAATTAAAGATGTAGTTTCATTTTTATCAATTTTTGACCCGCTAATGCCTATTATTTTAGAGATTGTATTTTCGATATCTGCTGAAGTTACTTTTAATTTAGGATTCTTTTTTAGATGAAAAGAAGCAGCTGTCTCATCAATAATATCAATTGCAATATCTGGTAAAAATCTATCTGTAATATATCGTTTAGATAACTCTACCGCTGTAGTTATCGCTTTATTTGTATATTTTACATTATGATGTTTTTCATATTTATCTTTTAAGCCTTCTAGTATTTTAATACTTGTTTTAATGGTTGGTTCGTTTATATCTACTTTAGAAAATCGCCTACTTAATGCTTTGTCTTTTTCAAATCCATTTCTATACTCTGCAAATGTGGTAGCACCCATACACCTTAACTCTCCACTTGCAAGAGCTGGTTTTAGTTGATTTGCCGCATCCATTGTACCTGTTGTGGAACCAGCCCCTATGAGTGTATGAATTTCATCTATAAAAAGTATAGCATTAGTGTTTGATTTTAACTCATCCATTAAGCCTTTTAATCGCTTTTCAAAGTCACCACGATATTTTGTGCCTGCTAACAAGGCACCTAAGTCTAAAGCATATAAATCAGCATCTTTAAGTATTTTCGGAACTTTTTTAGCAACTATATTTAGCGCTAACCCTTCTGCTATTGCAGTCTTACCAACACCAGCTTCACCAACTAAAATAGGATTGTTTTTCTTTCTTCTGCATAATATTTGAATAACTCTATTTATTTCGTTATCTCTTCGAATTACTGGATCTATTTTTCCCTCTTTTGCTTTTTGTAAAAGATTTATAGAATATTTTTCTAAAAAAGTTTCTTTTTCATCAGTTTTTTCTTTTATATTTGAATGAGAGATAATCTCTAAAATATCAAGCTTTGAAATATGGTACTCGTTTAACAATACATGCGTAAATGTATTTTTTTCATCATATAAAGCAGCTATCAAGTCTCCAATATCAGCACTATCTTGTCCAGCACTTTGGATATGTTTGATCATTGAATCTACCACTCTTGAAAGAGCAGCACTCTCATAAGGTTCAATGTTTATGTTGTTTGGTAATGTGTCAATATTTGTTGTTATATATTTCTTTAATGTAAGACGCATCTTTTCAACATCACCGCCACATGCTAAAATAATATACATACCCTCATCAGAACCTAAAATTTCATAAAATAGATGCTCAATAGTTAAGTATTCATGTCTTAATTCTTTTGCAAACAATATAGAATTTTGTATAACTGTATTTAAATTTGGACTAATCATAACCTACTCCTCTTCGAGAATACATTGAAGTGGAAAACCGCTGTCTTTAGCTTTTTTATGAACAATTAAAACTTTAGTTTCTGCAATTTCGTGAGTATAAATCCCACAAATCCCTTTTTCTTTTTTATGAACATCTAGCATGATATCTTTCGCTTCTTCATACGTTTTATGAAAAATACTAATTAAAATATCAATCACAAATTCCATAGAGGTATAATCGTCATTTAAAATTAGGACTTTATATTTTTTAGGATATTTTACTTGAATGTCACATGCTAATTCATGTTCTATGTTTGTTGCCATAATTAACCTCTTGCTTGAATAAAATCATCTATAATATCTTGAGGGTTTTCTAGCCCTATCGATACACGAATTAAGCCATCTGTAATACCTAAAAATTCTCTTTGTTGTTTGTTGAAATCATTATATATAGTTGAAGCCATGTGTAGTGCTAGTGTCCTACTATCACCTATATTTGCTGTAATAAATGCTAATTTTGTATTATTTAATAATTTAAAAGCTTCCTCTTTTGAGCCCATGTCAATAGTAAATAATGTACCACAACCATTAGAAAAATCATCTTTATATCTTTTATGATGCGGGTGATTATCTAAACACGGATGATTAATATTAAATCCGTTTTTATCTAACTCTTTTGTAATAATCTCTACACTTTTAATAACTCTTTGCATTCTAAGAGGAAGAGTTTCAAGACCAAGCAGTGTTTGATAAGAAGCATGGGCATTTGCGCTCATTCCAAAATCTCTCAATGCTCTTTTTTTGGCATTCGCAACTAGTGCCATTTTTCCCATTTTTTTGATAAAGTTATTTAAAAAAGCATATCTAGGAGATTTTAGTTTATCCTCACCATCATTGATTGCACGAAAAACTGCACAACCACCAAGTGCTGAAGCATTTCCAGATATGATTTTTGTGGTCGAATATACAACTATATCAGCACCTAACTCTATAGGTTTTATACTTAAAGGGGTAATAGTATTATCAATCATTAGTATTACACCAGCTTCATTTGCAATAGAGGCAATTTTTTTGATGTCTGGTAGTCTCATGTTTGGATTACCAACACTCTCAAGAAAAATTATTTTTGTTTTCTTATTTATGGCATTTTGTATTTTTTCAAATTCATCAACATCATAAAAATGTGTTTTTATACCAAAGCGAGTTAGTGTTTCATCAAAGTATGCATAAGTACCACCAAATAATCCACCAATGCTAATTATTTCATCTCCAGACTCTAGCAAACTCATTGTAGCTAATGTTGTAGCACCCATTCCAGAGCTTGTTGCAACAGCTCCTACTCCATTATCCATCTCTGCTAAGATATTTTCAAGACGGGCAGTTGTAGGGTTTCCCATACGGGAATAAAGTGGTTTTTTTATGCTTCCATCAAATATTCCCTCTCCTGTTAGGGAGTCTCCATAAGCAAAAGCTGCTGAATTTGTAACGATTGGGCTAACCGAGCCCTCTTTGTTTCCAACTGATTGTACAAACTTGGTACAATACTCTTCAAAATTGTTCATATAGTAGACCTTATTAATAATAGTTTATTATAACAAAGTAGAGATAATTATGAGTAAAAGAATTTTTATTACGGCTACAAATACAGATATCGGAAAAACCTACACAACGAAATTGCTTTTAAAGGAGTTCGCTTCTAGGGGTATAAGAGTTGGTGTTATTAAGCCAATTGAGACTGGGGTAATAGATGGTTATTGTCTTGATGGCGAAGAGTTGCTAAGTTGTGTAAAAGAATTAAATGATGAATTCTTAGATGTAAAATCTGTTGTGCCTATCACTTATTCCCTTGGGGCAGCTCCATATGTTGCAAGTAACAATAAATTAGTTGATTTTAAAAAACTGGATAAAAAGATAGAAGAATTAGAAAAATTATGTGACATTCTTTTGATTGAGGGAGCAGGCGGACTTCTTGTACCAGTAGATGAGAATACTATGATAGTTGATTTGATAAAGTATTTTAAAGCTACTGCTCTTTTGGTAACACACTGCTCACTTGGATGTATAAATGATACATTGCTTTCAAAAAAACTATTAGAAGATTTGTCAATTCCACATGCTATAGCTTTTAATTGTCGCCAAAATGATGATAGTTTTAGTGAAATAAGTGAACCATATTTTAAAAATAGCGCGTTTGAAGTTATGAAAGTTAATCAAAATATAGACAAAATTTGTGATGTATTGTATAATCTATAAATTAAAAATAGTTAGGGTTTTATGCAACATTTAACAAGGACTGATGATTTTACAAAAAAAGAGATAGAGCAACTTTTAATTGACGCTAAAAAATTTAGTGATGGTGGGTTTTATGATTATCTTAAAAATAAATTAGTAATTACACTTTTTTTTGAAAATTCAACTCGAACAAAGAGTTCATTTGAGATTGCTGCTAAGCGCCTTGGTGCTACTATGGTTCATCTTGATGTGGCAAAAAGTTCTACAAAAAAAGGCGAAACTCTTGTAGATACTGCTATGAATCTTGATGCAATGGGTCCACATGCTATTATTGTTCGTCATCAAAATTCAGGTGTACCTAAAATTTTATCAAACTATACAAAAGCTTCCATAATAAATGCTGGTGATGGTGCTCATGCCCATCCAACCCAAGCACTTCTTGATCTATATACCTTAAAAGAGCACTTTAACTCACTAGAGGGTAAAAAAATTGCTATAGTTGGCGATATTAAAAATTCTCGTGTAGCAAATTCAAATATAGAACTTTTAACTCGTTTTGGGATGGAGGTAATACTTGTCGCTCCGCCTCATTTTTTACCAAAAACATCACTTCGCTCAACTAACTTTTTAAAAGAAATTATAGATGATGTGGATGCGATAATGAGTTTACGCACCCAAACGGAGAGACACTCTTCTCAAAATTACGCATCTTTAAAAGATTATGCGAGTGACTTTTGTATAACAGAAGATTTAATTGGCGATAAAGAGATTGTTTTGCTCCATCCTGGTCCTGTTCATAGAAATATAGATATAAGTGATGCACTTTTAGTAGATAAAAGATGTAAAGTTTTAGAGCAAGTTAGCAATGGTGTATCTATAAGAATGGCAGTTTTAAAAAAATTGATAACTCCATAGCTTATGAGTTTTGAACTACTTAATTCTCTTGCTAAGCAGAGAAAACCTTTTCTTTTTATAAGTGATTTTGAGGCAAATAATGTAGAGGTTATAACACTTGATAAAGTCCAAGATTTTGATATAGAATTTAGTATAGATGAAAATTATAATTCTAATACAAAGTCAAACTCACATCTTAAAGAGTTAAAAAAAAATCCATTAAATTTTAAAAAATATAAAAAAAAATTCGATTCTGTAATAGAAGAGATAAAAAATGGAAATACTTATCTTTTAAACTTAACTCAACCAACAAAAATAAAAACCGAGCTAAATTTGAAAGATATATTTTTGCTTAGTAATGCTCATTATAAGCTAAGGTATAAAGATGAATTTATCTGCTTTTCACCTGAAAAATTTGTGCAAATTAAAAACAACAAGATTAACGCTTTTCCAATGAAAGGGACAATTGATGCGAATATTATTGAGGCTAAAGAGAAAATATTAGCGGATGCAAAAGAGATGGCAGAACATATTATGATTGTAGATTTACTTAGGAATGACTTGAGTATAGTTAGTAAAAATGTGAGAGTAGAAAAGTTTAGATATATTACTAAAGTATCAGCAGGAAATAAGAATTTATTTCAAGTTAGCTCACATATAAGTGGCGATTTAGAAGAAGATTGGCATATAAAAATCGGTGATATACTAAAAGAGCTTTTACCTGCTGGCAGTATTAGCGGTACACCAAAAAAATCAACTTTAAAGATAATAAAAAAAATTGAGAATTATGAGCGTGATTTTTATAGCGGAGTATTTGGAGTATATGATGGGGAGAGTTTTGATAGTGGAGTAATGATTCGTTTTATTCAAAATACAAAGGAAGGTTTTGTCTATAAAAGTGGTGGTGGCATTACGCTTGATAGTGATGCGAAATTAGAATATAAAGAACTACTAGATAAGGTTTATTTACCTTGACAAAGGATTTTTATTTTAAAGCTAAATTTTTAAAGATGTTTTTTTCATTTTCGGCTGTAGTATTTAATTTTATATTAATTCAAATTTTTGCAAGCACTTACTATATAGTATATTTTTTAGCATTATTAATTTATATTTATATTTTTAGCTTTAAGAGTAATATTGAATACGCAGTTTTTATTATGATATGTTTTTTTGCTTTAAGATATTATTTTGATGAAGAAATTTATGACTTTTTTATCTGGATAGATTATAGCTTTGATTTTTTTTATATAAATGATGTGCTTTTATATACTCTGAGTTTTTTACACCTTTTCTTTTTATTCTTTCTATCTTCTTGTGAAAATTTAAAAAAAATGAGTTATAATTAAAAAAAATTTATTGAAGGTTGCAAATGTACATAGAAGAGTTGAAATTTTCGCTTTGGGCTGATTTTATAGAACGCGATTATTTAGATAATGAATTTAAAGAGTTGATAAAATCAAAAACTATAAATGGGGCTACTTCAAATCCAGCTATATTTAAAAATGCAATACTTAATTCGTCGGCTTATAAAGATCAGCTATCAGAACTTAGTGAATTAAGTGCTAAACAAAAATATGAAGCTGTTGCTATTTTTGATATCAAAAAAGCCGCAAATATCTTAAAACCACTTTATGATAGTGGTGATGATGGCTATGTAAGTATAGAAGTTGACCCATTCTTATGTGATGATGCTGAAGGCACAATTTCAGAGGGCAAAAGACTTTTTGCAGAAATTGGTCGTGAAAATGTGATGATTAAAATTCCAGCAACTGATGCTGGATATATTGCAATGAAAGAGCTTAGTGGATGTGGTATTGCAGTAAATGCAACACTTATTTTTAAAAAATCTCAAGCTATATCTTGCGCAAAAGCTTTTGAAGCTGGAGCTAAAATAAATGGAGAAGCCGTTGATACTGTAATTAGTGTATTTGTAAGCAGAATCGATAGAGCCTTAGATGTTAAGTTAAAGCAAAAGGGAGTTGATGTAGCGCTTAGTGGGATATATAATAGTGCAGATATTTATAATGAAGTTCAAAAACTCAGCGTTCCAAAGTGTCGTACTTTATTTGCTAGTACTGGTGTAAAAGATGATTCATTGCCCCCACACTATTATATAGAAAAACTTTTAGCTTATAATAGTGTAAATACAGCACCAATTGATACAATAAATGCCTATGTAAAAAATGGAAAAAAAAACAAAGCATTACCAATTTCAGATGAGATAATTAGAGCACATTTCAAGAAAATAAAAAATGGAGGAATTGATATGGATAAGGTACTGGATAAACAAATAGATGATGGATTGGTAGATTTTAAGGATGCATTTAAAGATATATTGGAGAACCTATGAGTGAAAATGAAGATAAAATAGATTTTAGTCATTATGATTTTAAGTTAAGAGATAAAATAAATGATTATTTAAAAAAGATGATTGCTTGGGGTGGAAGTGATTTGCATGTAAAAGCAAAATCTACTATTCGTGCTAGAAAAGATGGTAAAATTTGTCCATTTCCAGGCTGGATTATATCTAGTGAAGAATCACGAACTCTAGCTAGAGAGATTTTAAAAAGTGAATATAGTAAATTTGTTGAGCAAAAAGAGATTGATACTGTCCATAAATATAATGTAAAATTTAGTTTTCGTGTAAACTTCTTTTTTCAAAAAGATGGTGTATCTGCTGTTTTTAGACTTATTCCTACAGAGATACCAACACTTGAAAGCTATCACATGCCTGAAATATTAAACTCTTTTGTAGAAAAGGAGAGAGGCTTAGTCTTAGTTACCGGCGCTACAGGGAGTGGTAAATCAACTACACTAGCATCAATAATAGATCAGATTAACCGCACAAAGTATAAACATATAATTACCATTGAAGACCCAATAGAATTCACACATATTGATCGTAATTGCATTGTAAATCAGCGTTCAGTTGGAAGAGATACTCTCTCTTTTGAGTCTGCTCTAAGGGCTGCTCTTCGTGAGGATCCAGATATTATTTTAGTTGGAGAAATTAGAGATCGTGCTACTGTTGATTTAGCACTCCATGCGGCAGATACTGGACATCTGGTTTTTTCAACTCTACATACGACAGATGCAAAAGATACTATCAACCGATTAGTTTCGTATTTTCCATCTGATGAACAACATCGTATAAGGGTCTCTTTAGCTAGTGTAATTCAAGGCATAGTAACCCAAAGACTACTTCCAACTGAAGATGAAGATGGTAAAATTACTGGTCGTCGTGCAGCTGTAGAAGTACTAGTTCGTACTCCAACTATTGAAAAATTAATAGTAGAAGAGAGAGACGTTGAGATACCAGATGCTTTAGAGTCTGGCCGTGAACATTATAAATCTCAAACATTTGATCAATCTATTTTTGATCTTTATCAAGAGGGCGCAATATCTAAAACAATAGCATTAAATGCAGCTACAAGCTCATCAGATTTAGCGTTAAAAATGAGTGGTTTAGGTGGTAGTGGAAAAATTATGAAAAATACGGATACAGAAAGTGAATTTGCAAGTACAAGGGATGAAGATATTTTTGATTTAAAATAGATTTAACAACTTTTAAAGCTTAAATTTTGTATAATTCCAAACATTTTTTATTAAGGATTTAATATGTTAGAAGGTATAGTTAGAGAGAGTATTGGCAAAAAGGGTGTTAAAGCACTTCGCCGCGATGGATATCTAATTGCAAATATTTACGCAAAAGGTTTTGAAAATATTAATGCAGCATTCAAAATGAATGATTATATTCGTGCTGTACGCAACAAAGATACATTGGTTTTTCCTATTAAAGTGGACGATAAAGAGTTAAATGTTGTAGTTCAGTCATATGAATCTCAACCATTAACAGGTACTCTTTTACATGTTGATTTGATGGTAGCACAACCAGGTGTTTTAACACACTATATGGTTCCAGTTGAAACTATTGGCACCCCAATTGGTCTTAAAAATAAAGGTCTTTTAAACATAGCAAAACCTCGTTTAAGAGTTAAGACTACGGTTGAGAATCTTCCAAACACAATTAAAATTGATGTAGCTGAATTAGATTTTGGAGATTCAAAGCTTATTCGTGATTTAGACGCTATTAAAGGTGTTACCTTCACTGATGATGGTCGCGTATCTGTTTTAAGTATCATTAAAGCAAAATAATTATGCTTATAGCTGGTCTAGGTAATCCTGGTGCCAACTATGAAAACACTCGCCATAATATAGGTTTTATGGTAATTGATGAGTTAGTATCTCGTCAAAATGCTTCAAAGTTAAGTTCTTCCTTTTTTGATGGAGAGCTTTTCAAATTCTCAAATCATTTTTTATTAAAACCACTTACTTTTATGAATTTATCTGGTAAACCAATCAATGCTGTAAAAAAATTTTATAAAATTGAACAAGTAGTTATAATACATGATGATTTAGATTTAGAATTTGGCACTATCCGTTTTAAAAAAGGTGGCGGAAATGGTGGACATAATGGTCTTAAATCTATAGATGAAAATATTACAAAAGAGTATATTCGCATAAGGTTAGGTATAGGTAAACCTGAACATAAATCTCAAGTTTCATCTTATGTATTAAGTAATTTTAATGACAAAGAACTCATTCATCTTAGTGAATGGATTAGACAAGTATGTGAATCCGTAGAAGATTTGCTCTATAATTCTTTAGAAGATGTAAGTTCTAAACATACAATAAAAAAATTTCAGCTAAAATTATATGACAAAGGCAAAGATGTTAGTATTTAAATATATATCTTATCATTTTTTAAAATATTTTTTTATTATTTTAACTGCACTAACCCTTTTTGCTGTAAGTTTTGAGTATACAACTACGGTTGGTGAACTGGCATCTTCTGCAAATTTATTAGTAATTTTTTTAGTATATAAAATATTTTTTGCTATAGATATGCTTGTTCCCATCTCTTTGGTTTTAGCGATGATATCCACTAAAGTTTTTTTAATTCGCTCAAACGCTTTAGTCTCTTTTTATTCTCTTGGATACTCAAAAGTTCAAGTACTAAATCCTTTTGTGATAGTATCAGTCGTAGTTACACTTTTATATATATCTTTGCATACAAGTTCATCTTTTGCAAAAGCAAATGAATTTGCAAATAATATTAAAAATAATTCTGAGTACTTAAGTCCATCAAGAGATCTGTTTTTTTCATATAAAAATAAATTTGTATATTTTTCTAAATTATTACCACTTCAATCTAGCGCAGAGGGCATAAGAATATTTAGTATTGATAATGGGAGTCTAAAAGAAGTTATTACGGCTGATTTTGCTGTTTATAAAGATGGGTTTTGGCATATTAAATATGCTGATATAATAATAAAACCAAATAGTTTAAAATACGATTCATTAGGAATTACACTAAAAAATAATAAAAATTTAAAACTACTAGAAGGTTTTCGTCCCAAGATGTTAGATCAGGTTTATGAAGGAAAAGCAAACTTTACTATTTGGGATGCAGTAGAAGCACTTTTGATTTTAAAAGAGCATAATGTTGATATTCAAAATATAAAAAGTGCACTTTACAAAATTCTTATTTATCCATTTTTTGCACCATGCTTGGTAGTGATAATTTTCTTTTTTGTTCCAATTAGTTCTAGAAATTTAAATATTTCACTTTTTAGCTTTGGCGCAATTCTATCTACCCTTATGATTTGGGGAATTATGTTTATGCTCTTAGAATTTGCAAAAAATAAAACAATACCAGCAGAAATAGGCATAATTCTACCAGTAATTATATTATTTAGTATTGCTTTAAGACAATGGCAAAAATATCGTCTTCGTAGTTAAATTTATAAAAGATAAATAGAGTTTATCGTCTTGTTTTTTTACTAAAACTACAGCTAATGCTAAGAAAATATATTTATAACAAAAGTATAAGCACACTTTGGATAAAATATCTAAATTTTATTTACGGATATTTTATTATGGATTTTAAGGCTTTAGCTAATAAGTATAATACACCTCTTTATGTATATGATTTAGATTATATGAGCGCTCAGTATGAAAAACTTAAATCGGCTTTTAAAGCACATCCAAGCATTTTAGCTTACGCTGTAAAAGCAAACTCAAATCTTAGTGTAATAAAACACTTTGCAGATTTAGGAAGTGGTGCTGATTGTGTATCTATTGGAGAAGTTCGTCGTGCAATACTTGCAGGAGTTCCACCATATAAAATACTTTTTTCTGGTGTTGGTAAAAATGATGATGAGATTAAAGAAGCTATCCAAACAGATATATTATATATAAATGTTGAGAGTGAAGCTGAACTTAATCGTATTGAGGCAATAGCAAAAGAGTTAAATGTAAAATGTCGTATTAGCATTAGAGTAAATCCAAATATTGACCCAAAAACCCATCCATATATTTCAACAGGGTTACATGCTAATAAATTTGGCGTAGATATATCTACTGCAAAAAGAATGTATATTAAATCAAAAAATTCAGATAGTTTAGATCCAGTTGGGATTCATTTTCATATTGGTAGCCAACTTACAGAATTAAAGCCTATTTATGAAGCTAGTGAAATTGTAGCTGATATGCTTCGCTCACTTCAAGCTATTGATATTGAGTTAAGATTTTTTGATATTGGTGGTGGCTTAGGAGTTAAGTATGATGATGAGACTACAATTGACCCATATGATTATGCACAAGCAATTTTAAGCACTTTAAAAGGGCTTAATTTAACTATTATTTGCGAACCTGGAAGATTTTTAACCGCAAATGCTGGATATTTTTTAACTAAAGTTCTTTATGAAAAGCAAAATGGAGAAAAAAGATTTGTAATTGTAGATGGTGCTATGAATGATATTCTTCGCCCAAGTCTTTATAACGCTTATCATAAATTAGAAGCAGTTACTCAAAATGATGGTGAAAAATTTAAAGCTGATGTAGTTGGACCTGTTTGTGAAAGTGGTGATTTTATTGCAAAAGAGATTGAATTACCAATACTACAACATAATGATTTAATTGTTGTTCATAGTGCAGGAGCTTATGGTTTTGGTATGGGTAGTAACTACAATACTCGTGCTCGCAGTGCAGAGGTAGCTATAGAAAATGGTAATGATAGACTTATTCGTAAACGAGAAAGCTTTGATGATTTAATAGCATTAGAAAAAGAATTTTTGGATTAAGATGTACTTTATTGATGTTCAAGGTACTTTGATTAGCGATATAGATAAAAGCCCAATTGATGGTGCTATAGAATTTATTGACAAATTAGATCAAAACAAAATCCCATATATGATTGTTACAAACAACACTAAAAAAGATTCATATAACTTCTATCAATTTTTAAAAAAAATGGGATTTAATTTTGGGTTTGATAAATATATTGATCCGCTAATGCTACTCGATACTAAAGTTCGAAAAGATGCAGTAGCAGCTTATGGAGCTAATGAATTTTTACAAACTTTAAAAAATATGGGTTATACACTTGATTATGAAAATCCTAAAACTGTACTAGTAGCTATAAAAGAAGATTTTAATGCAGATGAATATGCTCAGATGATTGACTTTTTGCTTTGTGGGGCTAAGTTAGTTGGTATGCATGAAACCTCTATATATGCTAAAAATAACAAACGCTACCCAGGAGTTGGTGCGATATTAAAACTTTTAGAATTTGCTACAAGTGTTGATTATGATGTTATTGGAAAACCAAGTTTAGCTTTTTACGCGGAGGCACTAAATAGATTGCAGGCTCAATCTTCACATGCTAAATATGAAAATATAACTATGATTAGTGATGATGTAAAAGGTGATTTGGGTGGGGCAAAAGAGCTTGGTATGAAGAGTATATTTGTAACAAGTGGTAAATATAAAACAGCACAAGAGATAGTTCCATTTTTAGAAGAAAAATTAAAACCAGATGTAATATTTAGTGATATGCAAGATATGTTAGACAAGGAGATGAAATAATGACAAGTCATTTTTTTCTTGCCATGGACAAAGCTTTTGCAAAAGGAGAACGATGTGAAAACATTAGATGATTGTAGAGTAGCAATAGATACTATAGACGATAAATTGTTAGACCTTTTAAATAAGAGAATGAAAGTTGTTGAGAAAGTTGGTGAGATAAAGAGCAAAGTTGGCGGGGCTATATATAGGCCTGAGAGAGAAAAAGATATTATTTCACGATTAACTAAGTTAAGTGCTAAAGACAACGGACTTTTAAAAGACAAAGCTATTGAAGCGATATTTTTAGAAATTTTTGCAGTATCTCGTAACTTGGAGTTACCAGAGAGAATTGCATATCTTGGACCTGAGGGTACTTTTACTCATCAAGCAGCTGAAAGTCGCTTTGGTGCAATGAGTGATTATCTATCATTAGGTTCTATTCATTCAGTATTTAAAACACTTGAAGCTGGTCGTGCAAAATTTGGTGTTGTTCCTATTGAGAACTCTAAAGATGGAATTGTTGGAGAAACACTTGACTTGCTTTCAAAAAGTTCCATGAAAATTGTAGCAGAATTATATATGCCTATCCATGCCTCATTTGCTACAAAAGCTACAAAACTACAAGAGATAAATAAGATATATTCAAAAGATAAAGGTTTTGGACAGTGTCGAGAATTTTTGCAAGAACACGGCTTTGTAAATATTGAACAAATTCCTGTAGAATCAACAGCTAAAGCAGCAATACTTGCAGCTGAGGACCCAAAAGCAGCAGCGATATGTTCTCATATAGCTGCAAAACTTTATGGATTACCAACAATGTTTGAAAACATAGAAGATGAACATGATAGTTCTACTCGCTTTATTATTTTAAGTGATTTCAAAAATACACAAAGCGAACATGATAAAACTTCAATTTTAGTAAAACTACATAACGCTGAAGAACCAGGTTCACTTGTTCATTTTTTACAAGATTTTGATAATGAAAATATAAATTTATCCAAAATAGAATCTCGCCCATCAAAAGATAAAAATGGTTTTGGATATTGGTTTTATATTGATTTTTACGGTCATATTGATGATGCGGCAATTCAAAAAGTTTTAGCAAAACATGATGGCGAAGTAACATGGCTTGGAAGTTATGTAAAGGGTGAAGATTGAAATTTAATAAAAACTTACAAGATATAAAAATATACGAAGCTGGTAAACCAATAGAGTTAGTAGTTCGTGAGTTTGGTATAGAGCCACAAAACATTATAAAATTAGCATCAAATGAAAATCCACTTGGATGTTCAACTAAGGTGCAAGAGGGTGTAGCTAAGATTATCTCTAAAATGTCAATGTACCCTGATGATAGCATGGTAAAATTAAAAGATGCTCTTTGTACTCGCTTTAATACCGAACACAAAAATTTAATTATTGGAGCTGGCAGTGATCAGATTATTGAATTTTTAATCCATGCAAAATCTAATTCTAATTCAAAAATATTAATAAATAGTATAACTTTTGCAATGTATGAAATCTACGCTAAGCATGTTGGTGCAAAAATTATTACAACATCTTCGCTAGAACATAATTTAGATGAATTTTATAAGTTGTACAAACAAGAAGCCCCAAGTGTTATTTTTTTATGTACACCTAATAATCCAACAGGAGATGCAATAAATACAGCTTCATTAATGGAGTTTATATCTAAAATAGATGATAATACTTTAGTAGTAGTGGATGGCGCATATATGGAGTATGCAATTGCCAAAGATAAAGATAAATCATTAGAGCCAAAAGATTTAATTGAAAAATTTGACAATGTAATATATTTGGGCACATTTTCAAAGGCTTTCGGGCTTGGGGGTATGCGCGTAGGTTATGGGATAGCAAATGAAAAAATCATAAAAGAGTTAACTAAACTTCGTCCACCTTTTAATATAACTACACTCTCTTTAGAAGCGGCAAGTATTGCATGTGAAGATGAAGAATTTGTTAAAAAAAGTGTAAAACTTAATTTTGATGAGATGAAACGTTATGAGAGTTTTGCAAAAGAGCAAAAAATAGATATAATTAACAGTTATACAAATTTTGTTACTTTATGCTTTAATGATACCCAAAATTCAACAGAAATTTCTAATAATCTTTTAAAAAAAGGGATGATTGTTAGAGATTTAAGTGGTTATGGGATGAATGCGATTAGAGTAACAGTAGGCTTGAGTGAACAAAATGATAAATTTTTTGAGCTTATCTCTAAATATTTGTAATTAATAGACAGGAATTAAATGGATTTTAGCGCATTATTTTCACAACTTGTAGTCTTATACGCAAAACTTACTAAAAAGCAACGTCTAATTATAGCTAGTGCTATAATTGGAATTATTGCATTTTTAATTTTTTTAGTAGTATATACATCCAAAAATAGTTCACAAGACAGATATGAAATATTATTTAATTCGCTTAGTTCTTCTGATGCAGCCCAAATTATAGAAAAATTAGAAAAAGATGGTATATCGTATAAGCTAGAAGATAATAATGTTATTAAAGTTCCAAGAAGTGTAGTTTATAAAGAGAGAATCTCTATTGCATCACTTGGAATTCCAAAAGATAAAAATGGTGTAGGCTATGAGCTTTTTGATACTCAAGAGTTTGGAGCTACTTCATTTGATCAAAATGTAAAATATTTAAGAGCTATAGAGGGAGAACTTTCAAGGACAATAGAAGCTTTAAATCCAATAGAGAGTGCAAGTGTTAGTTTAGCCCTACCAAAAGATTCTCTTTTTGTCCAAAAAGAGATAGATCCAACAGCTTCAGTTATGATAAACTTAGTTAAGGGTCAAAAACTCTCTTTTAAACAAATTCGAGGAATTAAAAATTTAATTTCAGCAGCAATTCCAAAATTAACATTAGAAAATGTGATGCTTGTTGATAGTGAAGGGGAGACGCTAGGTGATGAAGAAGAAGGCGCACAAATGGGTGAGCTTTCACTGCTTCAACAAAAATATAAAAATAAAGAAGAGAAGAAAAAACAGAAAAAAATTATAGAGGTAATTTCTCCATTTGTAGGGGGTTCTCAAAAAGTTGTAGCACAAGTTACAATAGAGTTTGATTTTAGCATTAAAAATTCAACTTCTGAAACATATGATCCAGAAAATGTAGTTAGAAGTGAGCAAATAAGCGAAGAAAAAAAAGAGGGAGTTTCACCAAATGAGATTGGAGGAGTCCCTGGAACTGTTAGTAATATTGGACCAGTTCAAGGCCTAAAAAGCGATAAAACAATAAATAAATATGAAAAAAATACAGGTACTACAAATTATGAGATTGGTAAAACTATCTCAACTACTAAAAGTCAATTTGCAAGAGTTAAACGTATATCCGCTGCTGTAATTATTGATGGAAAATATAAATATGTTTTAGATGAAAGTGGTGAAGCTACAGATGAGCTTAAGTATACAGCATTATCTCAAAGCGACCTAGATGCTCTTACATCCCTAGTGAGTCGTTCTATCGGAATTGATGAAAATCGTGGTGATGTCTTAAGTGTAAAAAATTTACAATTTAAAAGAGAAAAAGGTATAATTGAAGAGAGTGGAGTTACACGCTTTAATGAGTTTTCCCAAACATACATAGCTCCATTTTCTGAACTGTTTAAATATCTATTTGTGATTGTACTATTGTTTATTCTTTATAAAAAAGTTATTGCTCCATTCGCTGAGCGAATGCTTGAAGTTACAAAAATTGATGAAGAGATTGAAAAACCTGAACTTTCAATTGAAGATGACGAAGGAGAGGATTTAGTAGAAAAAGTTCAACAAATGCGTAAAAAGGTTGAAGAACAACTTGGTGTTGGTGAAAATTTTAATGAAGATGGACTTAAATATGATGTCCTTCTTGATAAGATTAAAACAATGGCTGAAGAAAGTCCAGAATCAATAGCTTCAATTCTTGATACTTTGCTTTTAGAAGAAAATACAACACTTGATGCAAAAGACTTAAGGGGTAAAAGATGAATTTAAGTGCAACACAACAAGCTACCCTTGATGAAATGAGTATAGCTGAAAAAATCTCAATTTTGCTTTTACAACTTGGAGAAGAGGCAACCTCATCACTCTTTACCAATATGTCAGTAGATGGAATTACAGAGGTTTCTAAATATATAGCAACTGACAAAACTATTGATAAAGCTTTAGCTTCTGCTATTTTAGAAGAGTTTTATGCAATTTTTCAATCTGGTCAATATATTACTTCAGGTGGTATGGAGTACGCAAGAGAGCTTCTTTATAGAACCTTAGGTTCAGAGGAAGCAAAAAGAGTTTTAGAAAAGCTTTCAAAATCTATGCAAGAATCTCAAAATTTTGCATATCTTAGCAATATTAAACCTCAACAACTTTCAGATTTTATTATAAATGAACATCCTCAAACCATCTCACTTATTTTAGCACATATGGACTCTACTGAAGCTGCTGATACAATTAGTTATTTTCCTGATGAATTAAGAAGTGAAGTAGCGATGCGTATGGCAAAACTTGGAGATATATCTCCATCAGTAATTAAGCGTGTATCTGCCGTATTAGAGTCCAAATTAGAATCTCTTGCTTCGTATAAAGTTGAAGTTGGTGGACCTCGAGCTGTTGCTGATATATTTAATCGTCTTGGTGCTAAAAGCTCTAAAGCTACTCTTTCTCAGATTGAACAACAAGATGAAGAGCTTGCAACTATGATAAAAGAGATGATGTTTACATTTGAGGATATTGCAACGCTAGATAAAAATGCAATTACAGAGATACTTAAAGCTGTTGATAAAAAAGAACTTATGTTGGCACTTAAATCAGCTCCACAAGAGCTTAAAGATAAATTTATGGGTGCAATGAGTGAGCGTGCTCAAGAAGCATTTGATGAAGAGATGCAATTTATAGGTGCGGTTAAGATGAAAGATGTTGAGGGGGCTCAAAGAAAAATTGTTGAGGCTGTTAACTCTCTTGCAGAAGTTGGAACTATTCAAATGGGTTCAACTGAAGAGATGGTGGACTAAATTTTGGCTAAAGTTATATCCTCTGATCAATTAAAAAATCATACTATGGAAAAATATACTTTCAAAGTAATTGCAATTGGTGCAAATAACAAAACTCAAAAAATACAAAGACAAGATATAGATGAAGTGCCTCTGCCTCAGCCAATAGTTGGTGATAGTGATGTTGATTCAAGTTCATTAACTACAAGTTCTAAAGATTCATTAATTGAATCATTACTTAAAAAAACTGATGAGATGAGTTCAAATTTTATTAAACTACAAATGAAATTAGAAGTTATGACAGATGAGCAAAAAAAAGAGTTGCAAAAAACTAAAGATGAATCTTTTGCAGAGGGTGTTGAAGCTGGAATCCTAAAAGCAAAAGAAGATGAAGACAAAAACTATAAAAATTCTCAAAGTCAATTCTCAAAATCTGTCTCTACTCTTGAAGCAAGTGCTGCACAATTTGAAGAGGCCTTAGAGAAGATTAAAAGTAATCTAATAGATGCGGCTTTAGATATTTCAAAAGAGGTGATAGCTATAGAGCTTAGCGAAAACTCTGCTGAAGTTGCAAAACTACTTTCAAACGAACTAATAAAAAATTTACAAAATGCATCTAAAATAACATTAAAAGTAAATTCAAAAGATCATGGAGAAGTTTCTAAAGATGTAGGCTCTTTGGAGCATGTTGAAATTATATCTGATGATGCTGTAAGTCCAGGTGGTGTTATAGTATTGAGCGATGCTGGCAATATTGACGCTCAAGTATCAAAAAGATTTGAAAATGTAAAAAATGCAGCCTTAAGTGAGTAGATATAAATGAACATAAAAGAGTTAGATGTAAAAGAGCTAGAGTCTCTTTGTTGTGATATTAGAGAAAGAATTTTAAATGTAGTTAGTAAAAATGGTGGACATCTAAGTTCAACATTGGGTGCAACAGAAATTATTGTTGCAATGCATAAGGTTTTTAACTCACCTAAAGACCCATTTATTTTTGATGTATCACATCAGGCTTATGCACATAAGTTATTGACTAATAGATGGGAAGAATTTTCAACATTACGTCAATTTGATGGAATGTGTGGATATACAAAACCTTCAGAAAGTGAAGATGATTATTTTGTGGCTGGACACAGTTCAACATCTATATCTTTAGGTGTTGGAGCTGCTAAGGCAATCGCTTTAAAGGGTGAACAAGACTTACGCGTACCAGTTGTTATGATTGGTGATGGTTCAATGACAGCTGGTATGGTCTATGAGGCATTAAATGAGCTTGGCGATAGAAAATATCCAGTAGTAATAATACTTAATGACAATGAGATGAGTATAGCAAAACCAATTGGAGCACTTAGTAGAATGTTGAGTTCAGCAATGGCATCTCCTTTTTATCAAAGATTTAAAAAAACTACAGAAAGTTTTGTAGATAACTTTGGTGAGGGTGCTCATTATATTGCAAAAAGAATGGAAGAGAGCCTAAAGCTTATCACTCCTGGAATTTTGTTTGAAGAGATGGGCATTGATTATATTGGACCTATTGATGGGCATAATATAGAATCTTTGATAAATATTTTACAAAAAGCAAAAGCATTAAAAAAGCCAGTTATAGTACATTGCCAAACTTTAAAAGGTAAAGGTTATGAAATTGCTGAGGGTAAAGAGGAAAAATGGCATGGTGTTGGTCCATTTGATTTAAGTGATGGAAGCTCATCCAAAAAAAGTGCAAACAAAAGTGCAACTCAAATATATACTGAATCGCTAATGCATCTTGCTAAATTTAACAAAAAAATAGTTGGAGCTACTGCTGCAATGCCGAGTGGAACGGGCTTAGACAAATTGATGGAGATATATCCTGATAGGTTTTGGGATGTAGCAATTGCAGAGCAACACGCAGTTACATCTATGAGCGCTTTAGCAAAAGAGGGATTTAAACCATTTTGTACAATTTACTCAACATTTATGCAACGAGGATTTGATCAAGTTATCCACGATACTTGTTTGATGGATCTACCAGTAGTTTTTGCACTTGACCGTGCTGGAATTGTTGGAGAGGATGGTGAAACTCATCAAGGTGTTTTTGATATAAGTTTTTTAAGAGTTATCCCAAATATGACTCTCTTCGCCCCAAGAGATGAGAAGTCGTTTCATCAAGCTATGGCTTTTGCAGCAAAATATAATCACCCTTGTTCATTAAGATATCCAAGAGGCTCTTTTACTATAACGGATTTGCCAGAATCAATACCATTTGTGTTAGCTTCTTCTCAACTTCTTCGCTCAAATGATAGTGATATACTTTTTATAGGTTATGGCAATGGTGTAGGGCGAGCGTATGAGACTGCTCAGCTTTTAGATACAGATGTAAGTATCTTAGATTTAAGGTTTGTAAAACCGCTTGATGAAGAGATGTTAAAAGACTTAAGCCAAAAACATAAAAAATGGTTTATATTTTCAGATAGCTCTAAAATGGGTGGTGTTGGTTCAGCAATACTAGAATTTTTAGCACAAGAGAAAATATTTAATATTGAGCTAAATAGTTTTGAATATGAAGATGAGTTTATAACTCATGGAAACACAAAACAAGTTGAAGAATCTTTAGGTTTATTGCCAGAGCAATTAGCTATAAAAGTACAAAATTTACTTTAGCATAATAACACCGCAAAATCTTCCAGTTCGCTTCTGGTCTCTATATGAATAGTATTTATCAGTATTACAAGAGGTACACTCTTGGGATATATCTATATTTTGTTTTTTAATCCCACATGCTAAAAGCTGTTTTAAAAGAATTTTGTTAATATTTAAATAGTATTTTTCTTTTTTAATATCAACTCCATAGTCTAAATCTAATTTTTTTACCTCTTTATAAATTTCAATACCAACTTCATAACAACAAACCTTTATATTTGCACCAATACTTATGTAGATATTTTCACAAACAGAGTTAAATTTACTACTCATAGTATCGAGAGTGTTTTTCACTATATTTTTAAATGCTCCAGCTCGTCCAGCGTGAGCAACAGCTATCACTTTTTGTTTTTTATCGTAAAAAAGAATAGGGGAGCAGTCCGCCACCATCACCATTAATGGAGTATCTATCTTATTGGTAATAAGGGCATCACAAGTGGGTGGGTTTTTAAAGTTGTCATTTTTTTCTACAATATGTACGATGTTTGAGTGTATCTGCTTCATGTAAACAAGTGAAGCCTTTTGATATCCCAATGTATCTGCTAAAAGTGTATGATTTGACTCTACATCTTTTGCATCATCTTGAACATGAAAAGCTAGATTTAGCGAGTTGTAATTTAGACCACTTACGCCACCATCCTTAGTTGTAAATGCATGAGTAATATCGGAGAAACTATCTAGTAGATTACTATGAAATATTTGCATAAAAAATTATAGCTTAAACCACTTTAAAAGCCCACGGTAAATCAAAATTAAGTTTCATAGCTCTGTCATTCTCAGCTTGACTGGGAATCTAGCCTCAAAAGTGTTAAAAGCCTGTGTTACTTTACATTAAATAGTAAATAAATTTTGTTCCAATTCTAGTAGTTTTTTCTTAACACCCAAGCCACCTGCATATCCAGTTAATTCTCCATTTGTACCAATTATACGATGACAAGGGATGATTATACTTATAGCATTTGCACCATTTGCATTTGCTACTGCTCTTACTGCCTTTTCATTATTTATATCTTTTGAGAGTTGTAAATACGAAGAAGTTGTGCCGTAAGGTACTTTTATTAAAGATTCCCATACGCTGTGCTGGAAAGGAGTACCTACCATTAAAAGTGGTATATCAAACTTCTTTGTGTCTAAGTTAAAATATTCATCAAGTTGATTTATCGTTTTTTGTATAATAGCGCTATCTTTTTCTACGAATTTAGCATTAAGACCTTTTAAAATTCTCGCATCTATAGAATCTCTCATTTTTCTATATCTCCAATCAAGCATACAAAGCTTATCATTAAACGAACCGATGATAAATTCTCCATATTTTGTTTTATGATATTTTATATTTATCTGATTCATACAAATAAACTTTCAAAAGAGTTATTTTTTTCAATATTATTTATAGTCTTTTGACTTGCTTCCTTAAATATTGTTAAGCACGAGAATGATGATTTACTTCACGCTTTATTCGTTTAATTATATCATAAAGGTGGAAATTCACTCACAGGGGCGTAAATCAACTACTATCTTCAGTGACGCTTTGCGTTCACTGCTAGTACTTGTTAGATGTTAAACATAGCCCCATTCATGAAACTGTTTTTGAAGGTTTTTATCATTTTCAAATGCCTTAAAGTAAAGATATTCTGGAGCTAAATCTAAATCATCATGCCATTTTAATGTATAATCAACTTGAAATTGTTTGAATTTTTCTATATTTTCTAATTCTTTAAAAGGTTTTATTTTTCCATTTATGATGAAGTCTTTTAAGTCAATTTCACCTTTTTTATGGTCACTAAACTCAAGTACAATTTTGTATTCGCTTTCATAACTTGCATTCAAAACACTTAGCATCTAAATCTCCTTATACTAGAGGGTCTATTTTATGGTATTCACCAGTAGCTTTAATGTCTTCCCAGTTTTGTAAAAGTTCACCTTGATGGTCTTCAGCCCATTCTACAACAAGTCCTAGAACTTTAGAAGGCACTCTTCCTTCCATTACACCAAAAGTTTTTATTCCTAAGAATCTACTTATTTCTGGCATGAATATTCCTAATGGTTTTAATGTTTACAATTATATCAAAATTCTATAATTTATACGATTCTAGTAATTCTTTATATTTTGCGGGTATTTGGTTTAAGTGTCTGAAGCCTTTATTATCAACAGCTTTTTTATATATTGGAATTTTATTTAATAGTATACCACCCCAATAAGTCAAGACAACGACTGTCGTGAGCGATAATTTTCCCGCTAGGGTAAATTATTGGTCTCATCGGAGACTGTGAAAAAATACAGTCTCACTCCCTCAATAATCTCTAAAAAGTATCAATTACCAAGGATATTTCTTCGAAAATTGTACCATAAAAATATATTGTAAAAACTTTAGCATATAGAGTCTAAA
>JAKISX010000029.1 GCA_021648405.1 Sulfurimonas sp.
TTTTGCCCATATCGGTTCCAGCTTTGATGGCTGCTCTTAGCATATCGCCAGTAGAAATTTGAGGGATGTTGTATTTTTTTGTCAAAAATCCAGCTTGAGTACCTTTTCCAGCACCAGGAGCTCCTAATAATATTATTCTCATTTTTTATTATCCTTTAATTTATTTCACAAATTTATTAGTATGATTATATATAAATGTAGTTAAAACCAACTATAACTACTCTTCTTTAAATCCAAATTCATTTTCATCCGAATCTTTTTGCGCTTCTTTAATATCATCTATAAGCTCTTTACACTCATCTTCTTCAATATCGCCACTTTGTATCTCCTCTAGCACATCTTGTAAATCTGCTTTAAATTCACGAAGCTCTTGTATCTCTTCTTTTGCATCTTGAGATGCTTCTTTGTTATCAGCAATCTCTTCAAAAATCTCATCTAATCTTTCATCTAAATCAGGGATAACACTTTTAGTAAGTAGTTCTTCTAGTTTTTGTGCATACGACATATTTATACCTTTTTTTATTTTCATAATAATAGCAAAATTATAAGCAATAAGAGAGAAAATTTAATTAAAAGATTGTAAAAGAAGTTAATATAGAGTTAAATACTAACAGCTATGTTAAAGGAAATTAGATATCAATATTTAGTTAGTAAAAATAATTTTTTTTGATTAGTCATATTAATATTATTTAGTATAAGACCTAGTTTTGGGAAATACTTTCATAACTCTCTAACAGTTCTAAAACATGTTTTTTATTCATTTTTCGAGCAAAGTCAGCAGCACTAAAACCTTTTGAGTCTTTAGTTTCTTTGTTAGCACCCCTATCTAGTAAAAGTTTTATGATATTAACATGACCATAACATGCTGCGCACATCAATGGTGTAAACCTACTTCTTCTAGTGGTTTTATTTACATCAATCCCCTTTTGTAATATATATTCAACAACAAATAAGTTATTGTAAGTTATAGCGACATCAAATATACTAACACCTTCATTGTCAAAATCTAACACATCAGCACCAGAATTTATTAATAGTTCTATTAACTCTTCATCACAACGATACCTAAGCGCAAATGCCAGTACAGATTCGCCAATATCACTTTCATCGTTTAAGTCAGCATCTTTTTTTATATATTGCTTAGCACCTATAAAATTATTGTTTCTCAAAATTTCTAACCAAGTATTCATAATAACTCTCTTTTTTATTTTATTTATTAATATTACAATATTTTTAATCAATATCGTATCATATAAAAATACTTATTAGTAAAGTTTTAATATAATTACGAAATATAATATTAAAGAGAGAATTAATGGAAATCATTCAAACATCAGATGAGTTTAAAGAGTTAATAAGCAGCATTAAAAAAATTAAAGGATACAAAGACCCCTTGGCTTTTGGTATATCAAGGATTGATTTAGGTCAATTAAATATTAATAAAAGCCTTCAAGCTACATACCCAATAATAAATTGGAATGAAAACTTTGGTAGCGCTGCTATTTTCATACAGGCTTTATCAGAACAAGGCATAGATGTTGATTTTACTAAATCAGAAGTTGTTTGTAATATAAATTTAGCATTTTTAAAATCTTGTTTAAATGCTTTTAGACCATACTTAGATGAAGCTCATGGAGATTTGCATAAGAATATTCAAGTTGTATCTGCATTATATACTCAACTAGTTGAACATGGCATGATTGAGGGTGAATACAAAATTACTTTCATTTTTAATGATGCTGCATTAAAAAGTGTTGAAGCATCTTACCTTAAACTATATGCTATCTCTTTAGCTAAAGTTCAATTACGCGAAATTTGTCTTGATGGTGCTTTTGGTGCATTACCAAATGTTGCTTGGTCAAATGGACGACCAATTGAGTTAGATTACCTTAGAGAGTTTGAAATTGAGTTAAAGCTTGCAAACGAATATCCTCATATTGATTTTATAGATAAATTTCCAAGATTTCTTCAACATATCATCCCAGCAGACAATACTCGCATCTTAGATACTTCTAAAGTTCGTTTTGGAGCACAACTTGCAGCTGGAACTACAGTAATGCCAGGTGCTTCTTACATTAACTTTAACGCAGGGACTACTGGTTCAGTTATGGTTGAGGGGCGTATATCTTCTTCTGCTATTGTTGGTGATGGCTCAGATGTTGGTGGCGGGGCTTCTATTCTTGGAGTATTAAGTGGTACTGATGGTAATCCTATTTCAATTGGAAAAAACACTCTTCTTGGAGCAAACTCTGTATGTGGTATCCCTTTAGGCGATGCTTGTATTATTGATGCGGGACTAGCTATTTTAGAGGGCACAAAAGTTGGAATTTATCCAAAAGAACTTAAAAAAATCATGGAAGTAAATACTAACGCAAAGATGGAGGGAGAAATTTTTAAAGCTAAGCAATTGGCACATTTTAGCGGTCTTCATTTCAGACAAAACTCTATGACTGGCGAAATTACAGCATCTCGCTCAACAAGAGAGATCAAACTAAACGCTGATTTGCATTAATATCTAAATTTTATTTCTTATTAAACTTTTATTTTAAAAACTATATAATCGAGCATATGAAGGTTTTAATATGAATATCTCAAATAATTTATCATCAATTAGTGCGCATCAAACTATGTTAAATAACAGTGCTCATAATGTAGCAAATGTAAATACAGATAAGTTTGTTCCAAATAGCACTACAATTAGCGATGATGGAAATTCAGTAAGTGCAAATACACGCAAAGCTAATGATACTGGTTCAAACAAAAGCCAAACGGATCTCTCAAAAGAGATACCAGATCAAATGATAGCGCAAAAAGCAACAGCAGCTAATGTATCAGCCATTAGAACCCAAGATGAAATGCTTGGTTCTTTGTTAGATATGAAGGCTTAATTAATTAAAATATTTATACTTTTTAAATTTTTTAGTATTGCTGCTTCATCGTTATAGTGTTCTTGATTTTGTCCAAGATTAAGTGTTGAATAAATGGCCCTACCCACTATAATTCGCCCTTCAACCGATTCTTCTTTAGTTCTTATTCCCCATATATTATGAAAAGCAACTACTTCATTGTTGTAAATACCTACATATAAAAGAATATGACCTTTTTTATATAATAATGTTTTAAAAGGGATAGCTTTTTCTTTAATAAGTTGTAGCTTTTGCTCATCATTTAAGTTTTCTAGCTTAATAACTTTTCCAACTTTAGATTGTTGTGATGAATTTCGGGGTAGCCAAAGCCCAAAAGGTGTATATATATCACGAAGCGTCGATGAGCAGTCTCTTTCATTAAATATTCCGCCCCATCCGTATTTGCTTTTTCCAACTTCATCCATTATTAACTTTAAATTGTTTTTATTGAAATTCATAACGCCCTTATGGGATATTTTTTTAGATATCTTAGATTTATGAAAGTTAGGTTGAGAGTTTTTATATGATGATACACTTAAAATTATATAATTATCTTTATCCTCACCAACTAAGGCTAGCATCATCCCAATTCTTGATTTAAATAAAAATATATTGTTTTCATCATATATAGCTACATTATCTTTTGTTAGAAAAATTTGCTCAGCTTTTTGCCAAAGAGCAGTATGTTTTTTTTCTATTATTACTATTTCATCCGTCTTTACCCACCCACCAGAAAAACTAGTAAATATATACGCCCACTCTCTATCTTTTGAATAGTGAGAGATAAATACGGGCTTGTTCGCGCCTATTGTTGAATTTTGTACATAATCAAAAGGGAAACCCTCCCCCGCCTGTGCAGGATCTCTAAAGAGTGGTTTATTTGTTGGAAATGTCCTGAGGTTAAGATGCTTTAGTGTTAAGGCATTTTTTTTTATACTTTTATATGTATCAAAATTTGCATTTTTTTTCATAGAGATAAAAAATTTTTCATCTGTGAGATGTAAATTTTCACTATAAGTATGTCCAACTTTGTATACTCGAAATGGCCACATGGCACTGTGTAAATTGTCAGTTGGAATTTTATTCCAGACTCTAAAATAATTTTTTATATATTTTTTTTGATTTATGTTTGTATTTTTTATATTTATATTTTTTAAGTATGGATCAGATGTTTGTGGGAAAGCAGTAAGATCATAGATACTTATAGATTGTTTTTCTTGAATCTTTAAACTAGTGCTTGTGTTATTATCTTCATTATTTAATTGGTATTGCGGTTTTGTACCACACCCAAACATAATTAATATAAATAAAAAACCAATTAAATACTTCATATTACCTTTTAATCTACCTCACCAAATCTACTTACAACCCGACCTATAACTTCTAATTCACTAGAATTTAACGTTTGTGTAGTATATACATCATTATCTGATATAATATCAATCATACCATCAATTCGTCTTTGAATTCTTTTGATAAAAAGTCCACCCTCAGTTCGTATTGTAAAAATACCGCCACGGTCAATATTTGTTTTACAGCGGTTTATAAATACAATGTCATTATAACTAAAAGTTGGCTCCATTGAATCACCACTTACACTTATTGCTTCTATATTTTTAAGTTCAGCTTCTCCGCCCAATATATGCACAAACTCTTCTGGTACATTTATATCTTTTGCCTCATTCTCATCAATATCAGAACCACCACCTGCTGACGCATTAATATCCTCAAAAAATTTAATCATAAAAAATTTATTTGTAGCTTCGACTAAACTTTCTGGAGATTGTCCATAAAGCATCCAGTTGATAGATATTGATTTTCTAGCACAAAAATCAAGTAGCTCTACATATGGTATTTTGTCTCTTTTTTTCATAGTAGCAAAATTCATTTGAGAGATCCCAAGAGCATCTGCCACATCTTTATCAAATACTTTTTTACCACTAAAGTTAGTTGATACAATACTTTTAATCTCTTCTACAATAGCATTAAAACTATTCATAATATCTCTCCTAAGTAATTTTATGTGTTAATTATAATATTATTTTGCAATAAAGTCAAAGAAAATATGTCAATTTGCAATATTTTTTATATTTTATTTCATTTTGCAGTATTATTTTGTAATTTAAAGGATAAAAAATGGCAAAAATGATAAAAAATGCAGAAAGTTTATTTCAAAGGTTTGAATCAGAGATTGAAAAGTGGGCAAATAAAGTTTTTTAAATGTTTGCTAGGTTATTTTAGCTTATCATTGTTTGAATCTTGATTTGTCTCTTCTTCTTTTAATGACTCACGCTTTGAAGATTTATTTCTATGGTAACCACCAATAATAAATACCATAAATAAAACAAAAAGAATAAGCATAATACCATCTATAATAGAACTCATAATTTATGTTTCTCCAAAAGAATTAAAATTTTGTCTAATAGCATCATAAAGTATAATTCCTGTGCTTATAGCTAAGTTTAGGCTTCTTCCTTCCTTAGTCATTGGTATAGTGATGTTTTGACTCTTGTACCTATTTAAAATTTCTTCAGGTATACCTTTTGTTTCACTTCCAAAAAATATAAAATCATTCTCTTTAAATTCAACTTCAAAATATGGCTTATTTGTTTTTGTAGTTGCAAAGTAAGCATTATCAGTAATTTCGTTTTTAAGAAAAAAATCATCAATTGATTCCCATATATGCAGATCAAGTTTGTCCCAGTAGTCAAGCCCTGCCCTACGAACAGCTTTTTCATCAATATCAAATGCAATAGGCTTGATAATGTGAAGGGATGCTCCAGCATTTACACATAATCTACCAATTGCACCTGTATTGTTTGGAATTTCTGGATTTACTAATACTAAATTAAATGACATTTATAGACCTCTCAAAAGATAACACTTTTATTAGCATATACAAAAATTCTATCTTCAAGTGCTAGCTTCAAAGCATGTGATAAAACAATTTTTTCAACATCTCTACCACTTCGCTGCATATCTTTCCAGTCATAGGCATGATCTACATGGATAACTTCTTGAGATATAATTGGACCTTCATCAAGGTTGTTATTAACAAAATGAGCTGTAGCACCAATAATTTTAACGCCACGCTCATAAGCTTGCTTATAAGGATTTGCTCCAATAAATGCAGGTAAAAAAGAGTGATGGATGTTAATTATCTTATCTTTATATACCTCTACAAATCTAGGTGTTAATATTCTCATATATTTTGCTAAAACAATATAATCAATATCTTTAAAAGTTGATAAATACTCTAATATTTTTTCTTCATGCTCATCTCTGTTCAAATCAACATGTGAGATAGCAATATATGGTATATTAAATTTACTAACTAACGATTTAAGTTGATCATAATTAGATATAACTCCAAGTATATTTGCATCAAGTTCACCAGCTTCATGTTGTATTAATATATCTCCAAGAGCATGCATCTCTTTTGTAGCCATAATGACAATATTTTTTTTTGTTGGTTTAATTACTTCAATGTTTGAATTTGTTGGAAGTAGATTTGAAAGAGACTTTTTAAGATTTTTAGCATCTATATCGCCCTCAACTACACTACGCATAAAAAATTTTCCATTAGTCTTATCAACAAATTCATTATTTGATAATATGTTTAGATTATGCTCATAAAAAATTGTAGATATTTTATATACTAAACCTTTTTCATCATCTGCATCTATCAGAACTCTAAGCTGTTCCATTAAGGAGTGCCTTTTTTCATTTCATCTATTCTACTATCTATAGAAGCTAACATATATTCTAAAAAGTTAAGAGTTAAATCTATTTTTGCTTCTATATTTGTATTATTTGGTGCTTGAAAACCTTCAAATAAAACTAACAATCTCTCTCTAGTTGATAGTAAAAACATCTCTTCTTTAGTAGTATGATTATGATTTGTTGATACCTCAATCTCTTTACATTCTTTTTTTTCTATCACTTCAAAAGGTTTTTTTTTAGACTGTAGCAGTTGAGATTTCCCTTTTTCTTCTATCTCTTTTAGAGTAGATAATATTGCATCTTCTAATTCCATAATCTAAGTAACCACCTTTCAAATTCATTTATCTCTATTTCATCATCCATTTTTAGAAAAAAATCTTTCATTTGTGTATTTACATTTAAAAACTTTTTTCTCATTCCAGATAATCTTCGTATTGCTATTTTTGCATCACTGTTAGATGGGTCATTTTTTAAAACCTCTTTGTAGATATCTAATGCTTCAACTTTAAGTCCTTGAAGCTCATAAATATTTGCTAGCGTAAGAGTTTGCATTTTTTTACTTAGCCGTATAATTAGCGATAATTGAGCCTATACAGCTAGTTGAACAAATTTCTTTTGCGTCATATTGCGCTAAATCATGGGTTCGATAACCCTCTTTTAATGTTCTTTTAATAGCATAGTCAATTTTATCAGCAGCTTCATTTTCTCCAAGTGCATATCTTAACATCATAGATGCTGAAGATATTGTAGCAATTGGATTTGCAATCCCTTGTCCAGCAATATCAGGTGCGGAGCCATGAATTGGTTCAAATACACCAATTTTATCCCCAATAGACGCAGAAGGAAGTAGTCCAATAGAACCACAAAGCATTGAAGCTTCATCACTAAGAATATCTCCAAAAATATTTCCCGTTAGCATTACATCAAACTGTTTAGGATCACGAATTAGTTGCATCGCCGCATTATCTACATACATATGTGACAACTCAACTTCTGGGTACTCTACAGCTACCTCCTCTACAACTTCACGCCAAAGTTGAGATACATCAAGCACATTCGCTTTATCTATAGAGCATACTTTTTTGTTACGCTCCATTGCAATTTTAAATGCATGATGAGCAATTCTAATTATTTCACTACGAGTGTAAACCATGGTATTATAACCTTTGTTTTCATCACGACCTTTTGGCTCACCAAAATATATACCACCAATTAATTCACGAACAACCATTAAATCAACACCCTCAATAACCGAAGCCTTAAGTGAAGAAGCATTTATTAGTTCATCATATACAACAGCTGGGCGAAGGTTTGCATATACACCTAATTCTTTGCGAAATCTCAGAAGTCCGCTTTCTGGTCTTTTTTCTCTAGGTAATGAATCCCATTTTTCTCCACCTATTGCACCAAAAAGAACAGCATCACTACCTAAAGCTGTTCTAACTGTATCTTGAGGAAGGGGATCACCAGTAATATCATAAGCACACCCACCCATTAAAGCTTCTGTATATTTGAAATCAAAATCAAAACAAGATGCAACAGCGTCCATGACTTTAGTTGCTTCATCTATTATTTCTGGACCAATTCCGTCACCTTTTATTAGTGCTATATTATATGTCTTCATTGTTTACCTTGTCATTATTTAATCTCAACTCATTTTGTGCAAAGTTCATTAAACCACCTGCATCAATTAGCTCTTGCATGAAAGGGGGTATTGGTGTAAAATCATACGATTTGCTAGTTGTTTTGTTTGTAATAGTTCCAGCGTTCATGTCTATACTTACTTCATCTCCCTCAGCTATTTGAGCACTTTCATTTAGTTCAAAAATTGGTAATCCCATATTATAAGAGTTTCGATAAAATATTCTTGCAAAAGTTGGTGCAATGATAGCCGAAATACCAGCAGCCTTAAGAGCGATAGGTGCGTGCTCACGAGAGCTTCCACATCCAAAGTTATCACCAGCAACTATAATATCACCAGGACTCATTTTAGTAACAAATTCAGGGTCAGCATCTTCCATAACATGTGCAGCCAGTTCTTCGGGGACTGAAGTATTTAGATAGCGTGCTGCAATGATTAAGTCTGTATCAATATCTTTTCCAAATCGCCAAACTTTTCCGTCAATATTTGTTTTTTTCATATAAAATCCTATATGTAATTTAAAATAATATTTGGATTATAGCAAAATTGAGTTTGATTGTGTATAAATTGAATTAGTAATATAGGTAAATCATGCTTAATATCAATTAATATCAAGCATGATTTAGGCTATTTTATCTTTTTAAATTATTTGTAGTTTGAAGCATTTCATCACTTGTTGTGATAACTTTAGAGTTTGAATCATACGCTCTTTGACCTGTAATTAAATCTGTTAACTCTACAACAAGCTCAACATTACTTAGCTCAACAAAACCTTGTCTTAAAGTACCAAGTCCATCAAGACCAGCAGTTCCAGTAATAGCTTGACCTGAACTATCTGTTTCAACATAGAGATTATCACCAGTTGAGTGAAGCCCAGCTGGATTAATAAAGTTAGTTAACTCTATCTGTCCTATTTGGGTAGCTTGTGTTTGACCAGCTTGAACAACTGTAACAATACCATCAGTACCAATACTTACATTTGTAGCATCTTCTGGTATTACTGTTTCAGGAAGAAGCTTATATCCATCACTATTTACAACAGCTCCTGTATCATCTATTTTAAAGGCTCCATTTTTTGAGTAAACCTCTGTACCATCAGGAAGCTCTAGCTTAAAAAAACCCTTTCCTGTAATAGCTAAATCTAGTTGATTATCTGTTTGTTTTAAACTACCTGGTGAAAATATTTTGTTAATTGCAGTGGGACGAGAACCAAGCCCTACCTCTATGCCTGTTGGGCTTTTAGTAGTATCGCTAGTCGATGTTCCAGCATATTGCATCACGCTGTACATCAAGTCAGCAAACTCTGCACGAGATTTTTTAAACCCTATAGTGTTAACATTGGCAATATTATTTGCTGTAGTGTCGATTTGTGTCTGCATCCCTAACATTCCAGTAGAGGCAGTATAAAGTGATTGCATCATTTTTTAAGTCCTTTTAAGATTTTTTAGCAATTTTATCTATTGCCTCACGGTTCATTTCATTCATTTGTGTATCCATAGCTTTTTGATACATGCCAACCAAACGATTAGTTTCAATCATTTGAGTCATCATCTTAACGGCATTAACATTACTTTTTTCTACAAACCCTTGAGCAACTGCCCCACTCTCTTGAAGTGGCTTTAGTTCAGTCAATCCTTTATACTCATAAAGATTATCACCAACTTTTTTTAGCATATTTAGGTTATCTGGATTAGCAATAAAAAGCTTGTTGATTTGCGTTTGGGCAAATGTATTTGGTATATTTGTATATAGCTGACCATTTTTATCTGATTGAACTAAGTTATCTTCTTCATTAAAAGATATACGAGAATCTGCTAAAAAATAATCATCAGGCAAGACCTCATAACCTTGTTTAGTTGTCAAAACACCTTGATCATTTTTCACAAAACTGCCATCGCGTGTTAGACGAATGCCCTCTGGAGTTTTTACCAAAAAGAATAATCCCTCTTTTTTAAGTGCAAAATCAAAAGTGTTATCTGTCTTTTGCATAGATCCTATAGAAAAATTTGTATATTGGTCTACTATGTGAGGGGTTTTAGTCATCGCTGTGTTTAAAAACTGAGCTCCAGCTTCTGTTTGATTTTCATGAGGGAGCTTATCTCTTGCCTCTTTATATAGCCTCATAAAATCACCAACAATCACATTATCCTCTTTGAATCCGTTAGTGTTTACATTTGCAAGATTATTTGCAATAGTATCTAAGCGATTGAATTGAACAACCATTCCAGCAGCAGCAGCATAATAACCAGTTTGCATTAGAATCCTTTCAATACAATTTTTAAAATATCAGCAATTTGTGTTCCAATTTTTTATAATTGATAAAGTAATATTTATATCTTTTGTGCCGATATATAGTAAAAGAATTTAAATTTAAGATTATCTCGGTATAATCCACTCTTAAAAAAAACTTAAAAAAAACAAGGGTTATCTTTAATGACAGCAAAAGAACTCAACAAAGCCATAAGTGCATTCTTTAGTGAACACAAATCAAAAGATTGTGCAACTTATGAATCTCTTATTGAGCTATTTCAAAAGCAACCAACAGCATCTCAATCAAAAAATATACTCAAATTAGCAATCAAAAATAAAGTATGTCTTTATTCATCTTCAGAACATGCTAAAAAACTCAATGATAAAGAAGCTGAAGCAAGACGAAATGCTCAAAGAAAAATGCTACAAAGCAATGATTCTGATAAATTTGATATATTAAAAGAACATGAATTACTTGAATGGTCTCGTTCTGATTCGCCTGTTAGAATGTATTTAAGAGAGATGGGACAAATCCCACTTTTAACCAAAGAAGAAGAGATAGAGATATCAAAAAAGATAGAATATGGTGAAAGTATTATTATTGATGCTATCTGCTCTGTTCCATATCTAATTGATTTTATTTTAGATTATAAAGAACCACTTATTAATCGTGAAAGAAGAGTTAAAGAGCTATTTAGAAGCTTTGAAGACGAAAAAGAAGACAGTGATGATACTGATTCATCTGATGATACATCTGTGGAAAAAGAGAGTGTGCTCTTGAGTATTAAAGATAAAACAAGGGTTGAAAAAGTTTCTGTAAGTTTTAAATCTCTTGAAAAAGCAAAAAAAGATTGGATGAAATTTAATACAAAACTGCCAGAAAACATTAATGGTAAATTAAATGAAGAGATTATTCACTATTTTTTAGGTTCAACATTCAAAAAATTAATCTTAAAAGAAAAACTTTTAGAACTAGGGCCAACATCAAAACTTATAAATGAACTTGTTAAGTCAATGGAAACTGCACTTAAAAGCGATGATGGATATGATAAAGAGTTAAAAAGACTAGAGTATAAACTTCCTTTATTTAACGATATCTTAAAAACCAATCATAAAGTTTTGGTAAATAAAATTTGCTCACTAACAAAAGAAGATATCATTGGTATGGTTCCAGAAGCTACTATGGTTTCTACATATATGGAGATAAAAAAGCTTGTACAAACTAAAGAAGCATCAAAAAATAGTTTTGATATGGAGCCTGAAAAATTAGCTGATATTTTAGAGCAAATTAAGCGTGGTAAAAATATTTCTGAAATATCTAAAACTAAGATGGCAAAATCAAATCTTAGACTTGTTGTTTCTATTGCTAAAAGATACACAAATCGTGGATTACCGTTTCTTGACCTTATTCAAGAGGGTAACATTGGACTTATGAAAGCTGTTGATAAGTTTGAATATAAAAAAGGTTATAAATTTTCAACTTATGCTACTTGGTGGATTCGTCAAGCAATTTCTCGTGCTATTGCAGACCAAGCGAGGACTATTCGTATCCCAATTCATATGATTGAAACTATAAACCGCATTAATAAAATTATGCGTAAACATCTTCAAGAACATGGTAAAGAGCCAGATGTTGAGACAATTGCAAATGATGTTGGTCTTTCAATTGAAAAAGTTAAAAATGTTATTAAAATAACAAAAGAGCCTATCTCTCTTGAAGCTCCTATTGGTAGTGAAGATGATGGTCGCTTTGGTGATTTTATAGAAGACAAAACATCTCTATCTCCAGCTGACGCAATTTTAAAAGATGATTTAAAAGTTCAAATTGAACAAGTATTAGAGCAGTTAAATGAGCGTGAAAGAGCTGTAATTAAACTTCGTTTTGGAATTATGGATGATGAAAGCGATAGAACACTAGAAGAGATAGGAAAAGAGTTAACAGTAACTCGTGAGCGTGTTCGCCAAATTGAATCTAGTGCTATTAAAAAGCTCAAACATCCTAAAGTTGGTCGTAAGCTTAAAAACTACATAGAAGAATAGACAAGGTCTTGCATGACAATAGAGCAACAGTGGTTGGAGAATGATTACAATCCTTATATACTCTTCAGCAGTGAAGGTAAAGTAAAATCTCTAAATTCAGAAGCTCAATTTCTTCTAAACTCGAGTAACTCCAAAGAGTTATTTGACCTTGCTACAACTTATGCAAATATAACTTTTGGTTTTAAAACTACTTTTATTGATATAGAGTTTAATAGGTATAAGTTTTTTGGATTAACGGTTGGTTATGAGAATGAAACAGAAATCGGTATAAAACTCTACCAAACACCATCATTTAAGTTAACTGAAAAAAAACCCATGGGCGAATTAACAAATATTTATACTCTTATTGATTTATGTATATCAACTAATTCAATAAGCTCATCAACTACATTTACTAAAGAATATGATCCAACTATTCCAGAAATAATTATTAACTCAAATAGTTTTATTAAAATTTTGAATAAAATATACTCTTGCTTTAGCAATAATGTTAAAATTCATACAAAAGTTTACTACAGAATTGGTGAGCATGTTAAGTTTGGTAATAAAAAATATTCGTTATTTTCTATAGAAATAAGTGCTCAAAATATAGATCAACAACAAAAAATAAAATTGCAAGAATTAGTAAAAAACAATGAAATATTTGTTGATATAACGAAAGAAATTACTATAAATCTACCTATGATTACAAAATAGCCTTATTAGACAAACAGTTCTTTAGAGCTAAGGTAACCAACTATAATTCCAAGCAAAAGTGATGGTAGATATATAGAAATTTCCAAAATGTCATTATTTTTTAAAGAGATAAAGCCAAGTACTAAAAATAGATAAGCACCTATTCTAAACATAGAAAATCCAGCACTTGCACCATCTTTCATGCTTTTAAAATCAAATGTTTTTATTTTTGCTTTTTCCTCTTTTACAATTTGTTTTAAATCTAACTCTTCGTATGGAGCTTCATTTAGAGGTGTTTCATCATACAAATCATGTGGGTCATCAATAATGTCAAGTTCATCTCTATTTTCGATGTAACTTTTTGCTTCAACCTGCTTTGATATCATTTTTTTGTATGAATAAAAAGATCCTAACATTACAAAAAAACTACTCAAAAATGCAACTTGTAAATTAGCATAAAAATTAAGAGATATAAAATATGTCAAAAAAATAAATAATTGGGAGATAATAAGTATTTTAAAAAACTTCATATAATTTATTTTTGCTTTAATAGTGTTTGGTCTCACTATAGTCTGGGTCTTTATCGTCTTCTAAATGTTTTTTAATTGCATAGCGAGGCTCTTTAGCTAATTCTTCATAGCTCTTTTTTTGTTTTGCATATGCTTTATATACATTTAAAATAGCAGCTGCAATACCAATAAATATGCCAATAAAAAATGTCCAATCAATATCTGTAATACTTCGAATTAGGTAACCAATACCAACACCCATGGCTACTGCTACAACCATTGATATCCCTAATGATAAACCATCAACAGCCTCAATAACACCTTTTATTTTTGGCTTTTTCTGGATGTTTTCTTCATCCATTTTTTATCTCTTTAAATACTTTAGCGCTTGCCTTAATTGTATCTTCAATCATCTCATCTGTGATAGCTGTAGATATAAAACCTGTCTCATAAAGTGAACAAGCAAAATAAAAACCTTCTTTTAACATCGCTGCATGAAATTTTGCAAAAAGTTCAGAATCAGTTTTAGCAGCATCTGCAAAATTTTTAACTGGATTTGAGTTAAAAAAGAAGCCAAACATACTTCCACGAGTATCTATTTGCATATCAATTGCATATTTTTGTGCTTCTTGAAGCATACCCTCAACCAAACGAACACCACGGGCATTTAACACAGACATAACTTTTGAATTTTGTTTTAATTTACTTAATGCTGCAAATCCTGCCGCCATTGCTACAGGATTTCCACTTAAAGTTCCAGCTTGATAAACTGGACCCTCAGGTGAAAGCAAAGCCATAATTTCAGCTCTTGCACCAAAAGCACCAACTGGCATACCACCACCTATAACTTTTCCAAGAGTTACAATATCAGGTGTTACGCCAGTTGTAGATTCTACCCCATTAATAGTTGCTCTAAAACCACTCATTACTTCATCGAAAATAAGTAATGCTCCATTTTTTTCACATATTTTTTTAAGTTCATGTAAAAACTCTTTGTCCGCGGGAACTAGACCCATATTTCCAGCAATTGGCTCTATAATTACACATGCTATTGCCTTAGAGTCTTCAAAGCATTTTTTTACACTCTCTATGTTGTTATACTCAGCTAAAAGTGTATGTTTTGTAAAATCAGCTGGAACTCCTGGACTTGAAGGTGTTCCAAAAGTAGCAGCGCCACTACCCGCTTCAACTAAAAGAGAATCGCTGTGACCATGATAACAGCCAATAAACTTAACAATATCATCACGACCCGTAAAACCACGAGCAAGACGGATAGCACTCATAACAGCTTCAGTTCCACTGCTTACAAATCTAACTTTATCTATAGAATCAAACATTGATACCACAAGTTCAGCTAATTGTGTTTCTGCGAGTGTTGGAGCACCAAAACTAAGTCCATGCTTAACAGCATCAATTACAGCAGCTTCTATAGTTTCATCTCTATGACCAAAAATTAATGGACCCCAGCTTTGGACATAATCAACATAGTTATTTCCATCTATATCAGTTAAGTAAGCCCCTTTAGCTTCTTTAATAAAGATTGGAGAACCGCCTACGCTTGAAAATGCTCTAACTGGAGAGTTTACTCCACCTGGAATTAATTCTTGTGCTTTTGTAAATGCTTTTAGAGATGACTGTGTACTCAATTTAGTGCCTTTAATATATTTTCATGCAATTATATCAAAGAAGTATTAATCTATATTTGTTACAATACTATAAAATTACACTAAACGGATATTATGAATCGCTCCACCTTTGCTTTACTTGTAGCCTTACTAATTCACTTGCTATTTCTTTTAGTGTTTTGGATACTTGGTTCTATTGAGATTAAGCCTAATATTGAACCCAAAAAAGAAAACAAAATTATAATTTCTCTAAAAGAGATGCCAAAAAAATATATAAAATCTGGTGAATCCAAAAAGAAACCAGTAAATTCAAAAATAGCACCACCAATGCCAAAAGGTTCACAACTAACACATCTAACAAAAACACCAAAGATACAAAAAACAGTTTTAAATAAACCAGTAAAATCAACTAAACCACAACCCAAAATTCAACCAAAAATAAAACCAATACCACAAAAACCATACATATCACTTCTAAATGAAAATAACATTACTAATAAAGTAGAGAAAACAAAAAAAAAAAGTGCACTTTATTCTATTCTTTTAGAAGATAAATCAGAATATGAAAAAAAAATTAAAAAGAAAAAAATTGACAATGGTAGTAGCATTAATCAAAATATAAAAGAGTTATATGGTTCTAAATTTGGAGAATTATCAGATGGACAACAAAAGTATATTTTAGATAATCAAGAGATTATGAGACGAATCACTCAACAAGTATTAACTAGAGTTGCTAGTGTTAATTTACCAAGAGATTTAAATATAAATAAAAGCAATATAATAGAATTTTATCTACATCCAAATGGTAATATAAGTGATTTTAAATTTTTAAGAAAAAGTGGTTTTTATATATTAGATGATACAACTAAAGAAACTATTGTATATGCTTATAGCAGGTATCCAAGACCTACTGAAAAAACTTTAATTAGATACAATGTATTTTATAATTTAGCAAGATATTAATACAATAAAACACTAAGCTTACAGCTTTTAGTAAATAGATAAGATTAGACCCTGAATGCTCACAGGAAATACCTTTAGGTTTTAAAAATAATAGCTGATTGTTGAATTTACAGAAGTTTATGGGGACCGTTCAAAGGAACCATCTATTTTTATATTCATCTGTATTTCCTTGGGTATTTGTTATTTTACCCGATTGATACAGATTTTTGAACGGTCCCCGGTCCCAACGCTACCATTCTCCACAACTTCGCCAATTTTAATCTAAACATAACTTATAGTTATTTTTACCACTTTGTTTTACTTTATACATCATTTCATCAGCTTTTTTAAGTAGTGTATCTGCATCTGATGCATCTTTTGGATAAAAACTAATACCTATACTAACAGAAATAGAACTACACTCTTTATTTTTTAGTTTATATTTGAAAGATGCCTTTTGTACAATTTTTTTTGCTATATTTTTGATATTGTCAACATTATGAATATTTGGAAAAATAATTATAAATTCATCCCCTCCAATGCGTATAACATTATCTACCTCACGGACACAACCTAAAAATCGTTGTGAAATTTCTTTTAGCACTCCATCACCAAATTCATGACCCAGTGTATCATTTGCTTTTTTAAATCCATCTAAATCTATAAACATCAAAGCTAGCATATTTTTATTTCTTTTTGCAACTTTAAGTTCGTGATTTAAAATTGCCATACCGTTACTTCTGTTTGGTAAACCAGTTAACTCATCATAATTTGCTTGATTAAATATTTTCTTTTCATTTTCTCTTTTAGTAGTAACATCACGAAAAACTTTTAAATATTTATCATCATCCTTACTTTTGCCTTTTATTATAGATATATTTGCTAACTCTATATATATATCACCATTTTTTCTTCTAGCATTAAATTCGCCTTCCCATACACCATTTATAGATAATTCTTTTTTTACTTCTAAATTAAAAGATGAATTATTATCTTCTAAAATTAATAATGAGTAATGTTTTGCTTTTATCTCATTAAGTTTATATCCTGTTATTGCGCTAAAGGATGGATTTACAACTTCTGGCTCCATCTTAGCATTAAATACAACTACACCTTCATTAATATTGTTAAAAACTTCTGCTGCAAGTTTTTTACTATCTTCTGCCATATTTCTATCTTCAATTAGTTTATTAAAAGCATCTTGCATATCTGAAAGTTCATCTGAACCTTTTATTTCAAAAATATAATCATAGTTACCTGCTTTACGCATCTCTTTTATTTTATTTGTTGTTTTTATAAGATCATTTACCGCTCTTCTTATTATTAAAACACCTAAAACTAATGATACTATCATGACTAATAAGGTTATTGCTAAATATATACCTGTTTTTTTAACTATATTTTCTTTTTCATTACTAGATTTTTTTAAAATATTATTTTGTATATCATCACTTATTTTTTTAATTAAATCTATCCGTTTAGTTGATTGTTTCCACCACTCTTGCACAGATATGTTATCGACATCCCTAGATAAATAACTTATAGCCTTTAGGGCAGGAGTATCATCTATTCTAATAATATTATTTATTTCAGAAATATTTTTATTATTTTTTTTCATTTTTTTAATAACTGGAAGCATTTGTAAATATTGTTGCATAGTATTTTTTATGATTAAAATTTTATCTTTATCAGTATCACTAAATTGCTCTATATTCATATAATTATTCATAATATTAATGGCTTCTTCATAATCATACTTAACTGATCTCATAAGATTATCATCTCCCTGAATAAGATAGTTTTTGAAATTATGTATCATCCCTTTAAAGCCATAAGAAGGCAATAAATCATTTAAAAAATAATCTTTGTAAATTTTATTCTTTACAGACTTAATAAGCATTTCAACTTCTATAATTGAAGGTTTTTGAAGATACTTCTTCATCTCATTTTGATACTCTAATGGTGCGGTAATAAAGAACATATCTAAAAGTTGATTAAATCTATTAGTGTATTCATTTATACGAATATATTTCATAACATCTAGCTTTTTAGCTTCAAAAACACTACTTAATACACCTCTTTCTTTTGCAGCATTTTCTTGAAGCCACAATAAAGTTAAGTATGCATCATATTGCTTTGCTAACATCTTATTATTAACTTCGTAAGAAAAATTATTTATTAAATGCAAATAATTGGTTATTATTTTCGAATACAAAATAAAGCCATCTATATTTTTATCAAAATCATCTATTTTTTTACGAATAATATTAAAATATTGAAATGTTTCTATTATGATTTCTTTTTCATTTGACATATCAATGGATGAAGAGTTTATACTTTGAATAAGTGAGTTAAATTTTATATTTGTATTTTTTCTTGCATTTTTGATATTTTTGATATAAATAGGATTATAGTTTTCTAAATAACTACTGTTTACTCCTCTTTCAAGTTGGATTTCATATATTAAATCTGATAATTCCATGGATATTTTTATAACCTGACTAGATTTATCTAAAATTTTATATTCTTTATATTTTTCATGAAAAGTATAAAAACTAAGAATTGATATAGATATAAGAAGAGGTAATAACATTAGCAATAATCTAAATTTTATTTTATCCATTAAATCTCAATTCTACTAGTTAATAAGGCAATTAACATTATTTTATCTGAATCAAACTTAACAAAACATAATTTATTTATGCCAAATTGTTTTATTTACATAGTCTGTATATGACAAAATAATTCTTAAAACCTTCTCAGAAACATTTGGCATGCTATAATCAGCAACATTTTTTAATGTAGCATTAGATTGAGTATCAAGTATTTTTAAAGCTTGTAATATTCTGGTTTTTTCTAATCCTACCATCATTACACTTGTTTCTTCCATAGCTTCAGGTCTTTCATGTGTCTCTCTAATGTTTAGTGCTTTAAACTTTAATATAGATGATTCTTCACTTATTGTGCCACTATCACTAAGTACTGCTTTAGAATCTTTTTGTAATTTTACATAATCACTAAATCCAATTGGCTTCATTAAAGAAACTAAATCATTGAATTTTATATCATTTTCTTCTATTTTATTTCTTGTGCGGGGGTGCGTTGAAATTATTATAGGTAGTTTATAAATCTCTGCAATTTCATTGATTGTATCAACTAAATCTAAAAAGTTTTTTTCAGAATTTATATTTTCTTCACGATGAGCAGATATTACAAAATATTGATTTTTTGTTAATGATAACTCACTCACAATATTTGATTTATTAATATCATCTAACTTATTATTTATAACTTCAAGCATAGGAGAACCTGTCTTTATAATTCTATCAGCTGGCAAACCTTCTCTTAGTAAATATTCTCTAGCAATATCACTATAAGTCATATTTATATCACTAATATGATCAACAATTTTTCTATTAGTTTCCTCAGGTACTCTTTGGTCAAAACATCTATTTCCAGCTTCCATATGAAAAATAGGAATATGTCTTTTTTTAGCAGATATTGCACATAAACAACTATTTGTATCCCCTAAAATCAGTACAGCTTCAGGTTGTTCTTTTTCTAAAATAGGGTCTACTGCTATTAAAATTTTGCCAATTGTTTCAGTTGGACTACCTCCTGCTGCATTTAAATAATAATCTGGTTTTTTTAAGCTAAAATCATTAAAAAATACTTCATTAAGCTCATAATCATAATTTTGCCCAGTATGTATTAAAATATGTTCAACAGCATCTGATTTTTCTAATTTTGCGATAACAGAAGATAATCTTATTATTTCAGGTCTTGTACCAACTATAGTCATCACTTTTAATTTTTTTATCATTTTATACCTCTAATAAATATGTATCTGGATTAATTTCATTATAATTTTCATTTGCCCATAAAAACAATATTAACTCTTCGTTACCTGTGTTTTTTATATTATGCGTGTACCCAGGTATCATCTCCACTACTTCCATCTTTTTATCACAAACTTTATAACTAATTTCTTCATCAGTTATAATATGCCTAAATTTAATTGTAGCTTCACCTTTAACAACTAGAAATTTTTCATTTTTTGTATTATGGTAGTGACCACCTCTTGTAACACCAGGGGCTGTAGTTGAAAGCGAGAACTGCCCACTATCAAGTGTTTTTATTATTTCATAAAAGGTCCCTCTCTTATCTTTATGGCCATTTAATTCATAAGAAAAATCAGTAAAAGGCAAATAACTTAGATAGGTTGCATATAATGCTCTCTCAAATCCAGAAGCAACATTTGGTATTAACAATGTTTTTCTATTGTCTTTAAACTTCTTTAACAGTTCTTCTATTTCACCTAAAGTCTTTTTATAAACTGTTTGTATTTCAAAATAATTTTTATCACTTTTAATATCCAATTTTTCAATAAAAGATTTTATTACATCATCTATATATACTAAACTTAACTCTGTAGTTTTATTATTTACTTGTATCTCTAAATTATTAGAAATATTATGACACCAAGTGGATACAACAGAGTTATAATTAGGTTTAGACCATTTTCCAAACACACTTGGCAACCTATATATATATATACTAGCATTAGTTTCATTAGAATAGTCAATTAATATATTTTCAGCTTTTTTTTTACTTTTGCCATAATCATTATCTATTATAGCTTGAGAAGATGAAGATAGGAGAATAGGTGTGCTTTTATTATTTTGTTTTAAAATTTCTATAATTTTTTTTGTTAAGTTACTATTTCCCTCATAAAATTCTTCTACATTTTCAGGTCTATTAACACCAGCAAGGTGATAAATAAAATCAACCTCCCTTAGATAAGCTTCAAGTATACTATTTGAGTCTTTTTTACCGTATAGATAAAGTTTAATCTTTTCATCTCTTTTTAAATATTCTATAAGATTTTTAGCAATAAAACCATCTAACCCTGTTATAAGTATTTTCATTTAAACTATTCCAAATTCTCTTAAATCTTTTTGCATTTCGCTTAAACTTAACAACATCTCTTTCATCTCTTTTTCATCTAATCTATATGTATTGTAAGAATTATAATCTTCAGTTTTTGATATAACTTTACCTTCTACAAAAAATTGATTATAATTTAAATCTCTTGTATCTGATGGAATTTTATAGTATTCATCCATATCAACAGCATGGAGCATCTCTTCCCTTGTTAGAAGAGTTTCATAAAGTTTTTCACCATGACGAGTACCAATGATTTTTATACTATGCTTAGGCTGACCTAATATTTTAATTAAAGTATTGGCTAAAAGCTCAATAGTAGCAGCTGGTGCTTTTTGCACAAAGATATCTCCATTTTGACCATTTTTAAAAGCAAACATAACCAAATCAACAGCATCGTCTAAACTCATCATAAATCTTGTCATATTTGGATCTGTGATAGTTATCTCTTTATTATTTCTAATTTGTTCTATAAATAATGGTATAACTGAACCACGGCTAGCCATAACATTTCCATATCTAGTGCAACATATTGTAGTTTCACTATCATCAAGATTTCTTGATTTTGCAACTGCTACTTTTTCCATCATAGCTTTACTAATGCCCATAGCATTTATGGGATAAACTGCTTTATCGGTACTTAAAACTATTACTTTGTTAACACTATATTTTATAGAAATATTCAAAACATTTTCAGTACCTATAATATTTGTCTGGACTGCTTGCATAGGATAAAATTCACAAGAGGGCACCTGCTTTAAGGCTGCTGCATGAAACACAAAATCAACACCTTTAATAGCATCATCTAAAGAGTTAATATCCCTAACATCACCAATATAAAATTTCAACTTATCATTGTTGTATTTTTTACGCATATCATCTTGCTTTAACTCATCGCGAGAAAAAATTCGTATCTCTTTTATATCTGTGTTTAAAAAATTACGGAGTACAACATTCCCGAATGAACCTGTTCCCCCTGTAATTAGTAGTATTTTATTTTTGAACATTGACTTCTCCGTTTATAATACTTTTAATTAATATAAAAAAATTACCCCATGATTCTTGAAAATTAGCTCTGTATTTATTATAACTATTTCTTTCATTAAATTCTTTTACTAAACTTTCACCCCATTGTTCTGGAGAATTTATATCTAATAACTTAGCACCCTCATAATCATCAATAACCTCTTTGGCATATTCTTCATTAGTGCTAAGTATTGGTTTTCCAAATGATGCTGCTTCAAGTAATGGCAATCCAAAGGTTTCCAAATAACTAGGAAATACAACTATATCGCATCCATTGTAGCATTTTAACATATTATCATATGATAATCTACCTAAAAAAGTAAAATTATTTCCTAATCCATTTTCCAAAATACTTTCATATAGCAAAACATCATCTTTTTCTTCAAATGTAATATAAACTTTAAACATTGATATATCGTAATTATTATTTTTTAAAAAAATCAATGCACTTGCAATTTCTATATTATTTTTATACACAAATGGTGACGATGGACAAAATATATTAAATTTTTTTTTATCAAACTCATATTTTTCTGAAGATTCAATAATATTAATAATAGGTCTAATCGCAAAAATTTTTTCTAATGGGAAATTGAATTTTTTAGCGAATTCATACTTTATCCACTTTGATTGTGTCACCACATAATGATTATCTCCTAAATACATTGACATAAAAAAAGGATAAATATTTTTATAAAACCATAGACTTCTTTGTTGTTTACTAAAAAGATTCCATCTTTTGTTTACGAAAGGTATGGCTTGCATAACATATGAAATCTGAGGAATATTTTTATTATCAAATCTGACAGTTGTGTTTTGTAGCGAAATTATTAAATCTGGTTTTAAATTATTTTTTTTAGACCACCTGTGTAAACCAATAAAATCCCAATATATTCTATATATACCTCTTTTATATTGAGGATAAATATATTTTATATTATTTTTAGAAAACTCTTTTTTTAAACTAAAATCTGAACAAAAAATATAATATACAATATTACAATCCTCAGGTATAGCTTCTATAAATTGTTTTAGTGTAACCAAACCACCGCCAGTAGTTAAAGCAGTAGCATTAACAAATATTTTATTCATATAGTTTCCTTTTGTTTTTTATATATATTACATCCAAAACAAAAATCCAAATACCAAAATATAACATCAATTGAAAAGGATAAAATAAATGATCAAACATAGAACCTCTAAAAAAATTAAAAATGAATAATATAAATAAAATACCATATATTTTTAACCATAATAAATTACTTTTAAGAAAATAGTTTATTATAAAACCATAGAATACTAAAAAAAATGGAATTAAAACAATAACAAAAATATTTTTAAATGCTATTATTTCTGTAAGTAAGCTACCGCCTAAGCCCATTCTGTCTGCAAGAGGGTTTAAGTTTGACATTGCCGATTTATAATCTACATACACTGAATTTACAAATATATCATAAGGATTTATTAGAAATATTTTACCTAATGAATGTAATAAAACTTCAGTAATATTTGACTGATATGATGCATCTAGTATTAAAAAAGCTGATGAGTATGTAAATAAAAACTCCAACAATGCTTCTCCAAGGTTTATATTTTCAAAAGATGTACTTCTAATAAGTCCTATAAAAATTAAAATTAAAATTAAAAAAATGATGTTTCTTATTTTAAAATATACTTAGCTATATGATAAAAGTATAAAACTAATTAAA
>JAKISX010000030.1 GCA_021648405.1 Sulfurimonas sp.
CTATTTGCACTCCACGAATTTCTTCCATTAGAAAAAACCATTATTTTTCCATTTTCGGAAAAGTGTGAGAAGTGACCTTTATTTTTATTTTTAACATTATTTCTACAATTAATGCATCTCTACATTCACTGTATCTATTTCCAACAACGCCTAATTTGTTAGCAGCAGCACAAGTTGCAGACTTAGAGACATTCATGCCTCCTATTCCAATGCCCACTAAGGCATCTTCGAATGAAACTTTTATTTTATGCTTTGACAGAGCCTTCTCCTTTACCGCCCATATCATTCGTTCAAGTTTTCCCGGAGACTTTGCCCCTCCGTTCATTTTAAATCTCAGAGCTTTGCTCGCTCCAATAAATAGCCCCGTAGCTGGACTGTTATGTCCCCTACCTGAGTAGGCTCTTGTTTGAATGCCCTTTAGAGCAGGGTATTTATCTTTGCCCTTTTCGTTTTTGTCATTCATTACTGAATCTAAGAACGATACATATTGGGCAATAGCTAAATATTGTAACGATTTTTCATCGTTGGTAAGGTCGTATGACCTTCCTTTAAACGAGAACCCCCACGCTCCGTTATATAGAGAATTATCTTCCATACCCAAAGCACTTGATAATTCCCGTATCCCCTCCAATTGGGTTCCTCCCCAGATACCCTCATGAGGTTTGATTAGAGATATCAAATCTCCTTCAATCATCCCTTTAGCATGAGCATACCTTACGGCATACTCATCCAGTCTTAATTTATTTACATAATGTAGTTTATTTTTTCCTGTTTTAGGAGAATTTGACTTCCACCTTTTAACTTTGGCTATTCTTTTAGCCTTGCTCAGCTCTATAGCTGACATCTCTTCTATGAAGAGATTCACTTCTTTAGTATTAAGGAGAATTCTTTCCCCCACTTTCATTGCTCCTATCATTCGGTTTTTCCCGAACAACTCGATTTCTACCTTTTTGTCATACTCCCAGTCTTTATTACTCTTGTTCTTTAGGTTTTTTAAATCTAAAGAGGTAGTATACACCCCTCCATCACACTTTATTGTTGGGTTAGTTTGATTTAGTAAGTTTGACATAATTTGTCCTTTATTTCATAATCACATTTAAAACTTAGAGCAGAGACTGAAATCTTTGCAGTTTTAAATACTATTATTTTTTTTATTTTTATTTCTTTGCTATTTAAAAGTATATACTTATTTATATTAAAGTAGACTTAAAAAACCTTAAAAGCACCACATTTGGCTAAATTAAGCTATTTTGTGCTATCCTGCTATTATTTAAAAAAGGGAAAAAATGAATCAATTAGAAAAGCTAACTGAAAAGCTAGAAGAAAAATACGGGTTTACTATGAGTAAAAAAGAGGTTATGGAAGTGATGAAAGTTTCATTATCTACTTTAAAAGTTATGGAAAATAAAAAAGAAATAATTCGCTTAAATACTTGTGGTAAAATAAAATATCTTACTGAGAGGGTAGCCCAAACCATCCTACAAGAGGAGTAAAAATTTAATTCCGCCTCCTCTATTAGTATTAGTGTAATTCTATCTCGCTATAAGTAACGAGGATTCCTAAAAGCTTCTAATTATTTATAGAAACTTCCAGCTATTATTAGAACATTAAGAGGCTTTGATAATAATCTCTACCTCACAAAAGAAGTATAGCAAGAAGCAACTAAAAACTTCTTTAAGATTTGAAAGTATTTATTTCTTATTACACTTGGGATTTTCGATACTAAAGCCCTATAATACGAGTTTCAGTAATTTCCATTAATGTAAAGATTATAGATAGTATCTGCATAATCGTTTTGAACACTCATTGGGAATATCTCTTTAAATCTCTTTGGTGTTCCATGAGCTGATAGTGTTAGTCCATTTCTATGACATTCTTCTCCACATAGAGGCATTAGTCGTTTGTGATTTTTTTTATCACTGCTGTACTCTTTAACATGATGCCATTCAATTTTATTGTATTTTTTGCAAACAAAGCACGGGTAATCTTGCGTTTGTAACCACGCTAAGTAGTCTTTATCGCCTTGAGTGATGCTTTTTTTATTTTTTTGACAAATTTTTGGTCTTAATCTTTTGTGATTTATTTTCAACTTTCATCTCCTCCACTAGTACTATTAGTTCACTTTCTTCTTGATTTAAATGTTTTGCAACTTGAAGAAATTTTATTTGTTTATCATTCTTATACATTACATCCTCTAAGCTATCTAGTGTTAGTTTTATTACAGCATCTACATCAGGCTCATTCTTACCTTTGGCAATACAAAAATCTATTTTCATGCTCAAATCTCCCGTTAGCATCTTGTTTGCTTTTGTTCGCAACGCTTCTATTTGAATATGTTTTGTTGATTCTTTCCCTGCTTTAGTTTTAATGATAGCTGGTTTACTATTTCTAATAACTGGTTGATAAAGTCTATTCAAGAGTGTAGGTATTACTTTTAGTATTAATAGATTATGCATTTGATTTGTGCATTACTCTACCTCTTTTTTAGCATTTAATAACTCTTTGTTTTGGTAAATGTTTCCGATAACTTCTAAATTACTTTCTATTACCGTACCCGCATTTAAATCAATTGCATAATAATTAACTTTCCCAATTGGAACCAGTCTAAACATTACTTTGTCGCAGTTCCATTCTATAAAATGGGCAAAACTTCTATCATCACAAAGAACAATATCTCCTTCATAAATCTCAGCACCATTTTTGTCTTTCAATCCTGTATACTGCATCATATCTTTAAAATCTCCAAAATGATGCATAAAAGAAGAGAGTGTTTCTAGGTCTGGTAAACCTTGAATCGCCATATAGCTATTTTCTTCATCCCATGCTCTAAATTTAATTTCTCTCATAATTTTTCCTCTCCCTTTTTATTTATCACTTCAAACTCATACGCAAATACATACGGGTTATCTTCCCATTTATAGCCTTTTGGTGCGGTTTTATTCCAAAGTTTTGTAAACCATACTTTTGCTTGTTTTTCATATTCTTGTTTTTCAAATCCTGCCCAATTATTGTAAGATGTATACCCCTCTTTGACAATATCATCTACTCTTATATCTTGTAACCTCTCTACACGAACATCAGTAGTTTTTAAGTAGATACGAGCCATTTCTTTTATACAACCATTTGGTACGCCTTGACGATTTGTTATCCATTTCGGCTTAGGCATATCCTTGTCCCCATCCTCATTATTGTCAAAATCAAAATCAACAAATCTTTCTGGTATTTCGATTGAACTTTCAAAAGTAGAATCTCTATCTGCTAGGTATTTGAAACTCATACATAATTCTCCATTTCTGAAAAAGTAACTTTCTACTTTTGCTGGTTCTCTTACCCAAATTGTCTCTCCTATTTGGTACTTAGCATAAGTTTTAATAAACTTTTCAATGTACTCTTCGTAGAGGTTGTCGTTTCTTATATTTTTAATAACTCTTCTTGTTTGAGTCTTTCTATCGCAAAGTATAGCTTTTGTCATTTCGGTATTCATTAAAATATTATTCATTATTGTCCCTTTTTGTTATTCTTTTCTTTATAGACAAACTCTATAAAAATATTACGAGTAGCATTTTCAACATACGCTATTTGTAGAATTTTTATATGTTCACCCTTTAAAGTGTTACCATTATCACTCATCATTTCTTTTGCCATTATGCTATCATTATGAATGTTCACAATCATGGAATCATCATGCGATTCAATTATATGCATTTTATATTCCTTTTTTCATCTATTCCTTCAACTTCCCAATAGTCTGTATCTTGTAAATTAAGTTCAGAGTGCAAGCAATCTAAACATTGCCAATCAAGATCGTATTCTCCATTGTTATATTTTTTGATTGCTATTTTTTTAGCTTCTTCTTCGTTTCAGCTGTTACTGTGACTCTAGCCTGTTCCACGCATGTTGCTATATTTTCTAGTATAACGTTGTAAGTTTTCATTTCTTATCCTTTTATATTTAATATGGGTATAACTCTATCTACTATCTCAACTAGATCTGATTGAATTTTCATTACTTCAAAAATATCTTTATATGCTTCTGGTGATTCATCTATCATTTTATCTGTATGATTTGTAACAAGCTTATTTGTTTCTTTCTTGAAATCATCTATGCATAGCGTGGTTCTAGCTTTGCTTCTAGATAACACTCTACCAGCACCGTGAGATGAAGAACTCATTGATTCTGCATTACCTTTACCTTTAACTATGAACGACCCGTCACGCATATTTCCTGGTATTATTCCTAACATGCCTTTTTCTGCATGCGTAGCACCTTTTCTGTGAATGACAATTCCATCGTCTAGTTCTTCGGCATGATTATGGTTTCTATTGATAAAATTAACTCTAATATCAATGTTCAATTCAAGTTGTTCATAAATACCACTAGTTATAGAGTCTATCATATGTTTACGATTAAGCAATGCATATTCTAAACAAAATGATTGGTCTATCATGTACTCTCTACCAATGTCTGAATTTAATTGTAATGAATAATTCCCATCTATCGATTGTTTCTTGAAATATTTAGTTTTTTGTTTATCTAAAAACTTAAGAATAGCTGACTTATATTTGTCTGGATTATTTTTTAAAAATAATTTATTTCTATTTGCAAAATCAATTTCAAATTCTTTACTTAATTGTGACCAATCATTCTCTGATCCAATAGTTGCTGATTCTTTCATATAATGACTAGCGACACTGTGTCCTAACCCGCGAGAACCAGAGTGAATGACTATTGCTATATTATCATTTGATTCAAGATAACCTACTTCTATAAAGTGATTTCCTGACCCAAGCGTACCTAGTTGTTTTTTTCCTTTTATTGAGAATATATCCTGCAACTTCTGTGATGTACCATAAAAGTCCAATAATGATGTATTTTGATTTTTTTTATGTCTATTAAGTCCAAGTGGAATATTTTCCAATATATATGTTTTTAATTGTATTAAATTTATTAATTTATAATTTATATTTAATTCTAAGCATGCTACTCCACATCCTATGTCATAACCGACCAACTGTGGAGAAACATAGTCTTTGAATTTTAGCACCGATCCAATTGGTGCTGTGTATCCAAGATGACTATCTGGAGCTAAAAAACCCTGTATGCATCCTTTCATATTCAAACATTTTTTGAATTGATTGATTGCACCATCTTCTATTGAATCTCCTAATATTTTATATTTTATTTTATTCATTGGTTCTTTCTCCTTTGTCTCTATAAAGTAACCTGATATTATTAGTGTTTTTCTTATTATTTAATTTCTTTTTTTTAAATCAACTTTAGTTATGTATAGTATAAACTCAAAAGCTTTCTGATTTTAATTTTTCATTTTTAAACGCATTATAATCTTCAACCATTGTCTTATAGCAATCTAACATATCTTTGCTTTCATCGCAACTAGCACCTATAAACTCTCCATTGTTATTGTGCAAATTTTCATTCCATATTCTAATAGTTTCATTAAATGAACCTATTCTTGCAACTGGTTTATTGCTGGTCTGAACAAATATATAAGATTTGTATTCACATAGATTATATTTTTGAAAGTAATCTATACCTTTTGCATTAGTAAGATTTGCATCAGTAAAATCAGCTCCAGCTAAGTTGGCACCAGCAAGATGAGCGTTAGTAAGATTTGCATCAGTAAAATCGGTACAGACTGATGTAACATCTATGAAGTTAGCACCCACGAGGTTAGCACCTCTGAATTTAGTATTAGTAAAATTAACATCTCTAAAATTGGCATCAGAAAAATTAGCATTAATAAAATTGGCATTAGAAAAATTAGAATTAATGAAATTAACATTAGTAAAATTTGCATCTCTAAAATTAGTACCACTAAAATTGACATCTCTGAAATTGACATCTCTAAAATCAGCTTTATAAAGATCTACTTTATCTTTAATTGCAGCTTTTATTAAATCATTAAAAAGATTGCAATCAGCTTCGTATATTGTAGCTCGTGTGTCCCATCTAGTTATTTTCATCATTTATCCTTTATTAAATTCCTCATAATCATTAATCATTATCTTATAACATTCAAGTCTATCAATACTATGTTCACTTCCATTATTAGGAAATTCTCTATCATTATTCCAAAAATTACTATCCGATTCTTTAATAGTTTTTTCAAAACATCCCATTCTAACTCTTGGTTCTTTACCAGTTTGTTTTAATATATAAGATTTATATGTATATAGATGATAACATTTAAAATAATCAATACCTTTAGTATTAGTTAAATTAGCATTAGTTAAATTAGCATTAGTTAAATCAGCATTAGTTAAATTAACACCAGTTAAATTAGCATGTCTTAAATAAGCATCAGTTAAATTAGCATTAGTTAAATTAACACCAGTTAAATTAGCATGTCTTAAATAAACACTAGTTAAATTAACATTAGTTAAATCAATATTTTTTAAATCAGCCTTATAAAGACTTACATCATTTTCTATAGCACTTTTTAACAATTCTTTATATGAATCACATTCTAGTTCATAGATTACCTTTCTGTTGTCCCATCTTCTTAATTCCATTATTTATCTTTTTTTAAATTCCTCATAATCTAGAAATACTATCTTTGCATCTAAGTTCTTCTATCTATTGAATTAATAATCGTAGCTAATTCACTCTCTCTTAGTGGTTCTGAAATGATTGAGTTAAATTTTCTTACTTCTGATTCCATATTTATAGACTTGTATTGTTCATTAACCATACATCCAAAGCTAAATATCATATCATTTCTTGTTCCTAGAGTAGTTCTAGCTAAGAACCAGCGATAAGCTCCCTCTAGTCTATGTGTATCTTCTGAATGCTCTCCGCCAGTTGACGTATTTGATGTTAAAAACTTATCTACATTAGTCATCCCCACATGATTTTCTGAGGAATCTTTAATAAATGGTCTAATATCTAAAAGAGTTGCTGATTTATTTTTGTTATACCAATAATCGGCACCCTCAGCCCCATAGTACCATCTTGATGGATTTTGACATTTAGTATCTGCCAAAGACATCCCAAGTGCTGCTAATATATTCAGATATGTTTCTGCATATACTTCTGGTTTTAGATGAAACTTTGATATGGTTGGTAACACAAGTCTAAATCTGTCATTTATTTTACCATTTTTTTCTTTCCCATGTCTTTTAGTAGTAGTAATTAAATATTTAATTTCAGAAAATAATGACTTTGTATCCTCTATTGTTATACCGTCATCTACATCTATAATTATGAGATTTTGTTCAGATAAGTAATTTTTATCAGTAATATGTCCATTCAAAAATGTTCCAGCAGAATATCGTTTATTTGAACATAGTATTTTATGCAGTCCATCAAATTTGCCTTGCTTTTTTTCCCAATTTGTAGCAACGTTAGCATTAGGATTTTCGTTTACAGATATTATGATTTTATCTAAATTTGTTTCAGTTAGTTTTTCAAGTTTGTACTTCACTATACTCGAATACTCTTTTTTAACTATTGAATTTCCAAGTTCATTTGCAAATTCAGTTGATAATATCATTTCGTCATCTAGTCTGTTCATATTGAGCCCACGAATCTCTTTTATTAATTCTGTTCTTGATATGAACCCACGCTTGCTTAGTAAGTCATATATCTGTTCATAAGTAGGTTTTATTTTAACTGATTCCTCTGCCGTAGCATCTACTCTCGTAGAGTAGTCAATTGCATATTTCATGTGGTCTATTGTAATTGTATCGGATAAATCTAATGTAGCGATTATCCCAGAAAGTCTTTCTATTTTTCTTGGTGAACCTATGTCATCAGATATAAGTGACTCAGAATTCTCTCTAAGTATTTCTTTTTCTATGTCCCAATTTACTAAATATTCTCTAGTCTCTTTTGGCATAATGATTTCTGACGTATCGTTAATATGTGAACGCAATTCTTTGAAAAATTTCTTTATTATTTGTATGTCTTCATCTGTCATAGTTTCAAAGTGCGGATTTCTATTTTCTGTTTTTTTAAAATTATCATTATGAAATATAAAGAATCTTCTGGCGACACCAGATATATAGTGAGACAATAAGTCTTCTTTAAGACTTGGTTTTAGCACTAATTTTGCTGGAGAACCCATTAATAATGAGTTGTAAGCAATATCTTTTACAGTAAAGTAATTGTCTCCACCATCAGATATAATTGATGCACCCTCTGATACGCCGTTGTCATATGCTTGTTTTATTTTAGTAAATATTCCAGACATTGAAGATATTTCATCACCGAGCTCTCCAGTTGTAACATTCACAGAACCAAAGCCCATATCAGATATAACTTGAGCTGTTTTTTGCAGTGCCTGTTCAGATGATGCTACAGTTTGGTATATGTTTGAAATTTTAATGTATCTTTTTTCCAATTCATTTTTATTATTTCTATTGTTTGGATTCATAATGAAAGCTTCCGCTCTCTCTATAAATGTGTCAAACATTGTCTCGTATGGTTCTGAGGTAAGTTCAAGTGAGAAATCTTTTCCAAGACCTGGATTTCCAAATATTATTCCCATATAGTTTGGTATAATATTTTTCGCTCCTCTGTTTGTTTGTCTAATAATTCTAGTATTTTTAAGTTGCAATGCTATTGCAGTGTTAAAAAAAAGCGTAGACTCTAACAACTCTGGTATAAAATTATACTCTGCCATATCTTGAAAATAATCAAACATCATCTCAATTGACTTTGGCATAAAATTCTGTTTTAAATGTTTATATTTTTCTTTCATTTTTGTCCTTTATTGTAAACTTTGTAAAGTATTAGACTCATCTATACTCCACTTGATCTTTACCAACTAGCTTCGTAATAGTACTCAGCTGAGTCATCTAGTGTAGACAATATCGCAATAGTATGTTCTATATCTGATTTATATAATTCATCAATATTATATGTTCCAAAAAAAAATCCAGATTCAGGTGGAAGTTTTTCTTTTACTAAATCTGAACAGTCGTATACCAATATAGTAGTAGTTTCATTTGAAAACCTATTGTTAATTTCTTTTTCTATTAATTCACTGTCATTTAATATCAATAGTGTCTCCTTGCATAGTTCCAGTAATTCGTTTAATTCATTTATGCTTACATATGAACTTTGGCACTGATCAACTCCATCTTGTACATTCTGCACAAACCATTTGTGGATATGATTTGCTTTTCTCCAGTATCCTATTCTGTATTCCAAATATGACAAATCCTTTATTGTGATTTCAAGATTTTTACCATCTTTAAGTATATTAATGTTACCACTAATTTTATTAAATTTATGTTCCGCTCCAATGTAAACTTTTTTTGTTAAGTACATATCTAATCCCATTGTTCTATTTCCTTTTTTTTTTAATTTATTTGGTTTTCGTTAAACCATCTTTATTTATTATCTTTATTGAATATTAGATAATAGCCTTCTTTAATGTTTTCATTTGGAAAAATAATTTCTGACCAATTATGTACTCTTCCGACAGAGCTAATATATTGATCTTTGAAAGTATTTTTATTGTATATATTTATTCTTTTTATGTTCCTTTTGTTTAATAATTTAGGCAAAGTCATTAATATTGGAACTCTTGAGTAAAAACTAAAATTTGAATAATTTAAATTAGTTAATTTTTCTATTAGCTTTTCATATTCAATTTTTTCTTCTTCATTCCAAATATTAAATCTGTATGTAATGATACTAACATCTTCTTCTTCTCTTTGCTTGATCTGCGTATCATCTTCTAAGCAAGTCAAGACACTATTGTTGCAATAGTCGCATCCAGTGTATATTTCAAGTAAATGGTTTGTTCCAACTACATATTTTTTCAAACACGCCAAGCATATGTAATTTCTATCTTTGTATTTCATTTAAATCCTTTTATTTAATTTTATAGTTAAAATGGTATATCTTCCTCATCTATATGTATCTCTGGTACATGATACCCACCAGAATTTTTATTCTCTTGATATATTGATTTATATGATTCATTAGCGTAAAGTTCTGATTCATGCTTATCTACTAGGAAATCTATAAAAAATTTAAGAGCATTGAAGTTTTGTTCTCTTTTTATAATATTTCTAGTTCTTGTTTTATAAGCTTTTAGCCATTGTCTTTTTTTTTCTGGATATTTTTCAAATGCTGTGAATATATTGCCTGTAATCCACTTTGGATCATACTCGTATGGAAATCCTTTCTTTGAAATAGGACTACCAAATTTACGAATATATATTTCAGCACCAATAGATATAATTGTAAATATGTTGTCTGTATAATCATATGCTGATGCTAATTCTTTCATCGTCCAATTAGAAATATTATTTTTCTTATCTTGTATTGATTTTTCTTTGGCTTCAAGTTTTTTTATACTAAGTTTGTATCTATCAAAATCAAATTCCACTAAATCATCATCCAGTGTTTCTGCTAGATGAGGTAATTCCATTTTTATGTCTAGTGCTAATTTATTTGCCTTGTCAATCTCTTTGTCTCCAGTTTTCTCTAATGGTGAAAATGGTGTAGTGTGAAATCCAAACCTAGATGTGCATTGTGCTAAATCTAATATTTCACCGTGTGTCTTTCCCTTTGATGTTCTAACTAGTCTTCCTACCTGTTGCAGAAACAGTGAGTAAACCTTAGTTGGTCTCATTATGACACCAAGCTGTATGTCTTTAACATCAAAGCCTACAGATAGTTTACTAACAGATACTAAGCATTTTATCTCAGAACCAGAGAACTTGTCTTCATTGGCAAAAAGTGTTTTATCTTTATTGTTATTTTTAGAATTTTCATTGGATATATATTCTGTTCCATTCTTAAACGCATAGATAATATTTTCATTGTCTACACTTGGCATTTTAGAATGTGTACATCCAGCTTTATATCCATGTTTAATAAGTTCATTAGTAGTTGATTCACATTGTTCTATTGAAGAGCAAAATACAATTGTTTTTTTGTTTTTTGCATCAAGTTTGTTCATTGAATCAATAGACTGCTCGATGTGCTTATGGGTGGCGATCACCTCATCCAATTCAGATATTATATAATCCGCTCCAGTCGACTTTACGCTTGAATAATCTATTTTTTCTGACCATCTTGGTATATAATATTTAATTGGCGATAAATATCCTTGATTTTGTAATTCTAAAATAGATAGTGTGTGAATGATTTCCGCATTATCTAATTTAAAATTATTGTGATCGAATGGAGTTGCGGACAATCCAATTCTAGAGTAAGGTTTTAATTTATCTAATATATCATTGGTTCTACTAGTTACAAATTCTCTATGAATTTCATCTTGAATAACTATATCACATTTTAGATTAATCTTATCTATTCTTGAATGTAATGTTTGTGACATCGCTATTTGTATACGCTTTTCGCAGTCGAACTCTGAATCACGACCAGATTTTAATATTGAATAATCAATACCTAAATATTTTAAGTGTTCAGCTATCTGATCTATAAGCTCTGCAATATTTACTAGTACAACTATATATTCTCCATCTAAATCTCTACATAGTCCAGCTATAACGGCAGATTTTCCAAAAGAAGTTGGTGCATTTATAATCGCTAGGTTTGATCCAAAAGCTAATTCTGATATTGTATCGTCTACAGCTTTTTGTTGGTGCGGTCTAAGTTTAAATTCTGACATTTATAATTTTCCTTTAAAATATTAATTTATTACCTTTTAGATAGAAATATAAAAAGATAGTTGATTTACAAGAGTGGTCTTCCATTTATATCGCAATCTCTAAGATGTAATCCAACTGGCTTTAGCGGTTTCATATCTTTTGAATATGTTTCAAATTCTATCTTTAACCAGCATCCGTGCCAAGAATCAGCTTGAATTGCTAGTCTTTCTTTATTCGTACCTTTTTGTTTGACTTTAAATGTCAATGGTGGACTAGTGTTTGTATTACATATAAACACTGGATGTCCACTCTTGTCTCTGTTGTGTCCTACTATCAGAAACTCTGCATCTTGAGCTTTTTTATATTTCCACATAAGGTTAGATCTAAAGTTATGTTCGTACATAGCTGATTCATGTTTAATTACAGTTCCCTCTAGTCTTTTATTTACGCATTCATTATAATGTGCTTCTATTTCCTCTTCTGACGAAACTGGCATACCAACTAGTGGTGTAGCAAATCTTTCTTCAGATACCCATTCTACTAATAATTTCATTCTGTCCCTACGAACTGAGTAAACATCATTTGAGTCACAAATATCAAAAATCGCAAACTCAAGTCTTGAAGACAATGAATTTGTTTTTTCTACTGCTGAAGCAATATCTTGTAGATGAGTGTCATGTATGTATAACTCACCATTAAGTTCAGATGAATGCAACATTGACATCATCTTTAAAACTTTCTTTTCAAGATGTGGTATTGGTGGAAATAATTCACCACCCCTGCTATATAAATTTAAAGTTCCATTTTCAAGCTTATATGTACCGTTTATTCCATTTAATTTTGGAGTAGAATATAGTTGTCCGCTTGGTATATTTTTATTATTCCAAGTTTTAACTTTCATTGGTAGGGATACTGTTTGTGGTGCAGATTCATCTTTACTATATCCAGATTTTATCTTTTTGTTCCACTTTGAATATGCCTCTAACTTAGCCTGTTCAGAGCTAGTTGTTTCATTTGATTTGCCAATATTCTTTGGTCCACAAATAGTAACATAAGATTGAGTTTTTCCATTCAATTGTCCTTGTGTTACTATTATGGTGCCTGATAGGTATTCGACTAGATATGTCTGGATTGCTCCTGTTTTTGTTGTTTTGTAAAGTAGGTCTAATTTGGTAGATATTTGTTTCATAATTTTCCTTTAAAATATTAATTTATTTAATTTTATGCGTGAAGATACAAAGTTATTTTTATGTTTGCATCCATCAGAAACATTACAGTAGTATGTGCATGTCATATTTATTGATTTTCCTTTTTGCCTGTGATATTTTATACCAACGCACTTTGCTGGTTCTGAAGTGGTATTTAAATATGATTCTAATTGATTTGTTCTCTCAACTAGCATTTCTACAATATCATTATTGTTAAGTAAAGAGCTAGGTTCGATAAAGTTGAAAGCTGATGTTGGCATATGTTTATAATCCGTAAATATTCTATCTATTGCAATAATAGCTAATCTTGGTTCAGAACCACGGTGAAGAGATGTGTAAACAAGTCTTAATATAGATAGCTCAAGTGATAAATAATTATTTTTTTCATCTTTAATTATTTCCAATATTCTATTTGTTGAGGCTACCACTGGTATAGCAAGGATGTTATTTTTTTTATCATGATAATATTTCCTAGCAACTATATCCCAGCCATTGCTAAGTTTATAAAAAGCAGATGGTGGTTTTTGTATAAAGCTGGTACGAAATATTTTGTTAAATAAAGTGGAAAAATGAATAATATCATTCTCCTTGGACTTACGATGCAGATAATTAACTAATAATTCTTCTCCCAATTCATGAGCATTGAATATCTTATCTGAATAAGTAAATTCTATAAAATTGTTTATAGAATTTCTAATGTTGTTTGTATCGTCCATAATTATCTCCATTTTTTCTTAAAAATCTGTATAATTCAATCCTATTGAATCTCCTATTTCTGCAGTAAAATCTTTTCCTTTTAGCCTATAGTCTTTAAACAGCATGTATGCGGTACTTGGATTCTCTATAAAGTATTCAAGCGTATCTGATGCAAGATGAATTAACTGATCTATAAAAATGTCATTTTTATCTGTAAATTCATATTGTAGAGATGTGAGTGTAGCTGGATAATCTCTTCCTCGACTCCCTAGTTTTCCTGTTTTTGCAGAAACTTTCGGTTCGGATCCATGGTGATATCTAGTGATATATACCACTTCAATGCCATCTACTAACTTACCTTGCTTTCTAAGCATCCATGCATACATATACAGTTGTAGTTTATGTTTATATTCCATCCTCTTTGGTGGAAGCTTATCGCCTGTTGTTTTATAATCTACTATGATGTAATTTCCAGTCATTGGATTTACTCTAAGTCTATCATATGAACCAGCTATAATTACATTTTTTGATATTTGTTTCCATAAATACCCTTCAGTAAATTCTGCTGGATACTTATCTATATACTCTTTAACTAATCTCTGCATATCAGGATAAGCTTCTCTTATCACTAAATGATTTAGATTTTTCCATGGCTCGTCTTCATTAGTAACTTCCTTTAATGATTGGATAAAACTTTCAATCTCTGGTTCTAATAAGTCTAATTTATTATCATATCTTTCAGCTGTTGCATGAATGATATTTCCTATGTTAGAACCAGAGTTGCCTTGAAATCCCTCTTCATTCATAATTAATTCTCTGAACCATTCATGTGGCTTAGAGAAGAATGTTTCAAATCTAGATGGACTAAGTTTAATCATCCCCTCTGGAATAATTCCCTCTCCAGTTTCGTAATAATTTATTGCTCTTTTCATTTTACTTCCTTTTAGTAATATAAATTTTGTATAGATTTCTTTGATTTTTTGCATAATAGCATTTTACAACAAACCTCTTAAATCTTTAAAGTCTATTGATTCATGACCCAAACTATTTAATAACTTTATGCTGTTGTCAACGCTTGTAACTGCATCCATGTCTACTAATTTTTCTATAGCATAGTCATAGTCTCTTCTTAGCATGATTTCTTCTTCATAATCTCTTCTGTCTTCTTGAATCATATCTTTGCGGATTTCATTAAGTTCTTCTTGTGTAATTGTATTCATTTTTAAAAACCTATATCTTCATCCGCTTTAGAATAAAACGGACATATGTCTCTAACTTTACAATAATCTTCACAACGAGTCTTGAAGCCAAGTGGACTAATCCACTTGTCTCCACATTCTGGTGGCATATTACCAGAATTTATATCATCCATGAATTCTTTAATAGAGTTATCTATTATATTGGCTATATCTACTGGCTGATAATTCATAAATATTTCTTCATATACCCATCCACTGATATATTCAAAGATTAACTCTAAACTTAATTCAGTTACATCAAATATAAATTGATGTTTATCATATATATAATTTAATGCACATAATTCTAATATAAAATTATCATTAATTGATTTAAGATCAATTGTTTTTTTAATTATATTAGACTTACCTTTTTTAGTAAAGAAGACTTTTGATAGTTTTCCTGTAATTTCTACATCTGATTTAGTGTCAGTGTTTATAAATCCATCTGCCTCAAATCTGAGCGTGTCTCCATTTTCAAAATTATATATTTTATGAGCTTCTATTCTATGACACTCTCTAGTTATAGCATTAATTCCATCGGTAAATATATCATTCATTAGTGATTGATTTAAATCTGGTTGCTGATTCTCCCTATGGTCTATTGTTACCAGAAAATTTTGCAATCTAGTATTTGAAAGCATTTCACTTGTGAATATATATTCATTACCATGCTTATGTATATTTGGTCTTTTTGAGATAATTTTTTTTAATGCGGTATCATTCATTATATTTCCTTTATATTTAATTAAATGGAAGTAAGAGATTATTTGTTCTAGCTAGTCCCCATATTTCTTCATCTGATTTAAAAGAGAGTGCATAATCTGAATACATTTGTATCTTTGTTCCAGCATAAATATATTCTGTTAGATCTTGACGAATAGACTCTGTAAGTAAATCTTGATCAAATTCATCTAATTCTTCTGGTTTATTTATGTAGCATCCATCATCATCTTGCTCTAGAGCATCAATATCATATGCGTATTGAGTCTTCTTACTATCATATACATTATCTGAGTCATAAACTATATCGTCTTTTGAAAATAAAGTTTCCGATGAATTACCATATTGTCTTTCACGACAAGTTCCTTGTCCGAAATTATAACGCTTTGCTACGGTATCATCCTCATCAGATAAATATGAACTATCTATGAATACATCAGGCATAAAATCAGATTTAGACATAATATCTATCAATGATTTCTTTAGTTCTTTACTAATATTTACTTCGTCTTCATACACAGTATCTTGACAAGACAATCCACTGATTCCAAACATGCTCTCTAGTTTAGTAGGTGTTTTATTATATCCAGATACTATTGAAACTGAACGACCCTTAGAATACATAATTCCATCTTTATGAACAGTAGAACCTTGTACTGAATAAATTTCAGTATGTGCTAATCTGCATTTTTCATTATTATCTATATACATGATTGATGAAAAACTAGTACTTTGCTTTAATGAAATACTAAATGGAAAAACAACTCCTGGATTTTCTGGATTGTCCTGCAGGTCTGTTCCAGAAAATCCCTGATTGGATCCACCTGGATGGCGATGCATAGATTGAAGAGTAGCCACCTCCCATTCGGTAATGCCAAATAAGTCTACTAATTCTTTACATGAATCAGATTCTTTAAATTTAGATGTATTCATTTGTGCTATATTCATAATCTCATCTGAAATATTTTCTACATCTTCTAAGTTAAACTTTACGCTTGCTGTAGATATAGTTTGTTTGTAGTTATAGCAAACCAACGGGATAGATATTTTCAACCTCTGGTTCTGAACTGTTGCTGTACCGATCAGTGCCGTATAATGAAATTGAAATTCATTATCTTTAGCTAGGTGACCAGAGTCTTTAAATATTTGATCTAGTGTCTCTTGCTTAAAAAGTAATATTCCAAATAAATCACAAGTAGTCTCCCTTTTTATTTTTCCTATATTTTTGACTTTTAGTTGTTTTTCTGAGTGATTATTTTTATTATGGTAATGTACATTATGCATTTTATTCTCCTTTTTTGATTAACAATATGTCTCTTAAGTGATCTTTCCATTCTTCTGAAGAATTGAAATCTGACCTAACTTTTTTTTGCGTTTGTTGTTCCGTATTTGAAAAGATAAGCGGTTCGAGTATTTCAAATGAAACTTCTAGTGATGCTAATATATATTCCTGCCATTTTTCACCTAAGCACATAGGATTTAGTGGACTTGCTATATTTGCTTGATTCATTACACCCATACCCTTATCTTCCTCTCCATTCTTGCCTGTACATATTGAATATGATCTAACAGAGTTTTCATTTTCATTACTATCTTCGTTACTATCTTCGTTACTATCTTCGTTACTATCTTCATTGCCATCTTCGTCATCATCTTCGTCATCATCTTCGTCTATAAGATAGTCATCATCTTCGTCTATAAGATAGTCATCATCTTCGATACCAATATTTGGTGATAGCATTTCAGAGCAATGAAATCCAACTTTTTTAGTTGCATCAATAAGCGATGTGCCATAATATGGCATAGCTACTCCATTGCTTATTAATTGGTGAGGGACAAGACATAATGAATCTCTATTGTCTTCTGTTTTAATTACTGATGATTCTGTATATTCAAAATCCCACCCATCACTGAAGTCAGCAACAGCTTTATTAGCCAAGGCATGAGTTAATAATCCTGTCTCGTTGTCCTTTTCTAATTCTATAATATTTGCTATTGATCTACTATACATTTTTTGCGAACTATGTAGTGTTAGAATATCAACTATATTATCTTTTAATCTTAAAATACTGCTGTGATCTATTAAACGTCTCCATTCACCAGAATAGACATAAAATGTATACATGTTATTTTTATAAGATTCCCAGTCTTTTGCTATCTCTGAAGCTATTAACGGGTGAAGTGGATTTATTCGTTCGTTTGTTTCTGTGTCAACTATTAGTATGCCGAAAAATTCATCTTCTATCATTATGTCTTTCAATGTAACTAATCCATCTATTAATGAAATTGGTCCAATTGAAACCACTTCCAATTGAAGAGTGAAGAGTTTATCTCCACGGTGTCTTCCATGGCTGTCTTGAACCGAATTCATTGCTAATGATTGTTCTCTATCTACAACAAAAAAAGTACTTCCAATAGTATTTTGTGTAAAATCAAAGTGTCCAGTAGCGTCTGATCTATTTGATTCAGCAAGTTCGTATAGTTTTTTTCTAACAGTGTGGTTTATTGATTCTTTTATTGCATTCTTTTTAATTAAGCTAAACATTATTTATCCTTGTTAAATCGTGAGTTAGATTAAAGCTAAGTTTTCTATAGGTTTTTCCATTTAGACCTTTGTTTACAAAATCATTAAAAGAAAATTCAAATATTCTTCCTTTTTGGTCCCATTTAGATATTTCTTCTCCAATATCTTCTGAAGCAGTGCTCATCGTGTTGTCTTCTGCTAAAAATTCTAAAAATCCAATTGTCATAGCCAATTGATTCCAGAAGAATGTATTTAGACATATTGTTCCATACCCCTCTGTTTGAATATTTTCATCTATAGTAGGGTTTAATGTAATTGAACAAGTAGCATCTCCGTGTGTTGCAGCAACAAGCTTTAAATGAGTCTCAGTGAAATCTTTTCTTGTTTGTAAATCTGGAGCACCATAGAATATTGTATTTTTATCAGCGTCTAGCACATATCCACCTTTTGTTGTTTTTTGATACGACAGTGGATATGGCAAACTGGAATCTTCGCCAGTATTTTTAAATATAGATAATCTACTTATAAGTCTATTGTATTTTTGCCCAAGTGAATTTTTGTTAGTATAAAGTTTAGCTTTATAAGTTGCCAAAGAACTAGAAAAATCATTTGGAAATCTTATTAAGTTTGAGAATTCTATTTTGTCGTTATCAAATACCGATACATGGTCAAAAAGATATACATCTCCAGTGTGATCTAATATTTTTCCTAACCAGTATTCTGTATTAACAGAAGTCCCACCAAATCCTACAAAAACAAGATTCAATTTTTTTCTCTTAACTTTTAAAACTAAATCTTTTAGTTTTTTATCTGTTATGTTTAAAGTTTGTAACATATATTTAAATGGCAATTGTCTAACGCAATATTTGTTTGAAAACCACTCAGATATTACATAAGAGTCTCTAATCGGGTTGTCAATAATATCATGACCTCTTGAAAGTTTATACAGAATATGTTTATCTATAATTCTATTAGGCTGATAAGTTAAAGAACCTTGGTTTATATGATATCTCAACTTTAACTCTTCTTCTATAATATTTTTAAAACTTCCCATTTTTTCATCCTTTTTGTTTGCTATAATATTATGTATTAAACTAAAATATATAATATTATAGCAATAAGTAGTTCCTAGATTTCGCTAGGAACTATGTGTTAAGTGATACCAGAGTCACTATCATTTTTCAATGAAGTTGTGTTGGTAACGGCTACTTTTGCTGTGTTGCTTTTGTTTGCTTCTGCTTGTTTTCTTTTGATTTTATCTGCTAATGATTCAGCCATGATCTAACTCCCACTTACTTTGTCTTCAATTGAACTTTTTTCAATTGAACTTTTTTCAACAGGTTCTAAACCAGGAACTCCATCTAATAGTTCATTAATAATTTCTTCAATATTGAATGAACTAGCCAACGAAAGAGAAGCTGATTTAATCATTGCTTCAGCAGCTAGTGCTACTTTGCCATTGTTTGGCATTGTATGGATAAGTGCTCCAGCTACTGTATTTGCGATAAGTGCCTTGCCTACATTTGATTCTAGATAAGAACCAGCGATTAATTTTATACCAGCTGGAAGATTCTTCATAAGAATCGCATTAACTCTTTGATTAAGAATATTTCCAGCTATAAGTTTAGCTGAATCAACTCCAGCGTCTTTGTTTGCATCAACTATGATGCCTAATGTATCTTTTATTTTTAACATATTATATCCTTTAGATTTATGTTGTAATATTGGCTCTTATAGAGCGGAACTAAAGCATTTTGCAAAAGACTTATAAAGCTTTTAATGGGAGAAATTATATAAACAGAACTAATCTTTTAGTTTAAAACCATCTATGTATTATTTGTTGTGTTTCGTGATTACTGAGCGTGCTATTAGTGAAATTATAGAACCAATTAGATTGTTACCAATAGAATCTTTGATCGCTCTTGTTGTTACTATTTTTGCAGTATGAGAAACTCCCATTGCAAGAGGATTCTTTCTTTTTGATTTAGGCTTATCCCCAAAATTCATTTCATTAGCATCTCTGCGAGCTTGAATTTTATCTATTAAGTCCATATGTCAATCCTTTGTGTTTGTTATTTCATATTTATACTATACTATTAAAAATAGCTATTGAAGCATTACAATTTGAAGTATTATCTCCAGATGGGTGTATGCTTTTAACTCCAGCGTATATTCCATCATATAAATTAATTCTTGACATAATGATATTAGCTAATTCATCATATTCGCTAGATGATTGTTTCAACTCAGTATCTCTTTCTAGTTCTTCTTTAGATTTCTCCATTGATATAACAACTATATTGTATTTGTTTTGATTCATCCCAACTTCGTTTACAAATGAAATATCGAATAGTTCCTTATAGGTTGATGTAGATATTTCAACCTCTGAATTAAATTCAAAATTATCTATATCCGTTAATTCACTTGATATAGAATGATCTGATTGATCTAAATTTGTAATAATAACTTTCATAAATTTTCCTTTAAATTTTTTGTGACTTAGTATATTTCATCATCTTTTTAAAAAGTTTAAATAGTGATGATTGCTCAGTAATTTGTTTTCCATTTATATGGCAAGACCATGTACCTTGTGGTTCTTTATGTGTAATTTTAATTTCCATTTTTGAAACCTTTGTGAATTAAATTTGTATATTTACTTGGTGTAACTTCCAAAATCTTATTAGCAAGCATTCTTATTTGGAACCATGCAGAACCAGGCAATCTAAGCTTTAAAAAGTTTTCTAGTGAACGAAGATTAACAGTCATAACCAAATCAGTTTTCCAGTTATCTGAAACAATGTGCTTGAAACTGTCTCCAACATTACGCTTCTGTTTTGATGAGTTTGCTTTTGAATAAAATAATAGATGTTCTTCATTTTCTTTATGCTCATAATATAATGCACCAACTGCTTTAATTGTAGATATTCTAATGAATTTTTCTTCTCCAATTTTTGCCCAATGATATTTAAGTTTCATCCAAATAGTTGATACTTCGATACCTACATAGCCTGGTTCTGAGACAACAAATAGGTTCATATCTAATAATGTTGATAAGAACCATGGAGATGGTTCGGTATTGCTTCTATTGTGTATCATATCTGCTATGAACGCATTGATAATTGCTCCCATTGTGTATCTAGTTGATTTAACTGAATAAGAGGCTATACGGTGTCTAGAAAGCTCTTGAAGAACTCCTCTTGATATGCCCGAAATATTATAAGTAATATTGATGTGCTCAATAACACTCATGTGATGATATACATGGCATAATGAATTTAGTAGTTCTGAACTTTCTATCTCCTCTATTGTGTCGTTATAAAAGTTTACTATAGAATCATGTTCGCTTTGTTTGAAGCTATTATAGCAAGTTCTGCCTGCCAATTCTCCGTTGACAAGTGGTGCAGCATGCAATACCTGCACATCTGGTTTACTGTAATCTATTCCATCATAGTTCATTTTCATTTCCTTTTTTATATTGTTTTTATTTTATACTGGTAGAACATTATCCATTTGCACCTAGAGAGGTTAACATTTAGGTGTAGTGTAGCTTGCGTGTCTTCGTTAATATCCGCTAAGATATTGTGGTCGAGAGCATAATTAAGGTAGTTGACTAACTTAATAAAGAACTTCCCACTATAGGATAATGTCCTACCAGTATAAATATATGGTTCCATTATTATTGATCTGTTAATTCCCAACTTTTCCAATTTCTTGTATGACCATCACCTCCGCTCCAGCTTGTAGAACCATTGAAGAAACAATATATGTTTTTATTTGAATCAAAGTGGCTAAAGTGTCCTTTAGCCTTAGAACTGTTTCTCTGACTTCTGCATTTTTAAACATTTTCATTTCCTTTTATTTTTTGTGTATATTTTTTAGTGTGTCAATTTAGCTCTTGATTAAATTTAGCTGAATGTCACTTTATACCATAAAATTCTTTTTGAGCAATATTGAATTCAATGATACTTTTATTTAAGTTGTCTATTTCATTACCATAATATAAACCATTTAACCCAGAGCCTAAACCCATACCAAAAATAAACACAAATATATATTTATAAAATTCATCTTTCATTTTATTCCCTCCAATGAAAAATACCCATCTAGCATAAATTCTGGTATCTGTTCTAATGGTATTGGTTTATAGTTGTCATAAATCATCAGACTCTGTTTACCATTCTCACTAAAAGCACATTTGTTTATTGCATCATAATATGTTATACATCTGTTATGAGACCAATTTTCATCCCAAGCCCACACAACTTGACCATGAAATAATTCACTCTCTTTGTCGTATGGTACATCTTCCCATGTGTCTGTATTAAAGTACTTACTCCAAATCATAGAGCTTTGTTCAATTTTCCATTTTTTATCAGTAAAAACAACTCTTCCTTTGTGCAATTCTTTAAATTCAACTATAGTATTTTGATTCTTCATTTTCTTGAATAAAGGGTATTCAGTCTCTTCTTTTTTAAATCTATAGTTAACATCTATATACCAAGTTGGGTCCAACCCCACTCTCCATAAATTAGGAAGAATTTCTGCTTCAATTACGGTTTCTGGTTTATCCACTTTCATCTTTCGTAATTCTGCATGTCGATTGTTTGTGATGTAATTATAATTACTAAACCAGTCTGGTTCCAAAAGTTGCCATTCTGAATCACTATGTGTTTTAGTCCATGTTTTCTTTTTGCCAGCTTGCAACCATTTAGCAAATTCTTTTATTTTTGCATCATTTGTCATTCTATTTCCTTTTTAATTTTATTAACTATTATTTTTCTTATGAATTTTTAAATTCATCATAATCATTAATCATTGTCTTGTAACATTCAAGTCTATCAATACTATCTTTACTATTGTTATTAGGAAATTCTCTATCATTATTCCAAAAGTTTTCTTCCCATTCTTCAATAGTTCTTTCAAAACAACCCATTCTAACTCTTGGTTCTTTATTGGCTTGTTTCAATATGTAAGATTTATATTTATATAAATGATAACATTTAAAATAATCGATACCTTTAGCGTTAGTTAAATCAGTATTAGTTAAATTAACTTTAGTTAAATTAAGATTAGTTAAATTAGTATATCTTAAAATAGAATTAGTTAAGTTAGTATATCTTAAATTAGCATATCTTAAATTAGCATATCTTAAATCAGCATTAGTTAAATCGGCATGAGTTAAATTAGCATGAGTTAAATTAGCATATCTTAAGTTAGCACCAGTTAAATTAGCATATCTTAAATCGGTACTAGTTAAATTAACATTTTCTAAGTTGGCATTTTCTAAATTAACATGTCTTAAATCAACTCTATAAAGATTTACATTATTTTTTACAGCACTCTCAACTAATGCTTTTATTGAATCACATTCTAATTCATAAATTACTTCATGATTGTCCCATCTTCTTAATTTCATTATTTATCCTTTTTTATTTTTTTTTTTATATTTCATTTCTTTCTT
>JAKISX010000031.1 GCA_021648405.1 Sulfurimonas sp.
ACTATAATATTTCGTCACCCCAAACTTGATTTGGGGTCTAGTTTTTTAAGTTAGATTCTGAATCAAGTTCAGAATGACGAGAAGCTAACTTCGTAATCCAAACTTAACTTCGTAATCCAAACCGTCACCCCAAACTTAACTTCGTCACCCCAAACTTGATTTGGGGTCTAGTCTTTTAAGTTAGATTCTGAATCAAGTTCAGAATGACGAGAAGCTAACTTCGTCACCCCAAACTTAACTTCGTAATCCAAACCGTCACCCCAAACTTGATTTGGGGTCTAGTCTTTTAAGTTAGATTCTGAATAAAGTTCAGAATGACGAAATGATGAGAAGTTAGATTCTGAATCAAGTTCAGAATGACGAAATAAAGTTCAGAATGACGAAATGACGAGAAGTTAGATTCTGAATCAAGTTCAGAATGACGAAGTTAAGTTCGGAATGACGAAATAAAGTTCAGAATGACGAAATTACGAAGTTAAGTTCAGAATGACGAAATGACGAAATAATGTTTGGAGTTATGAAAGGATAAGCAAAAGCCTCCTCTTCGAGAGAGGAGTGAGGCTTTAAACTATAGAAGTTTTGTATTTTGTATCTAAGTAATATTATACTAATTAGATAAAAACACTTGCAGTAGTGATTGAATCACCAAAGTCAACAGTACCAATTAATTTAACATCTGAAAACTCTAGGTTTGCAGTATTATCTTGAGAAAGCTCAAAGATTTTATACTCACCATCATTTAAATCATTTTCTACAAGTACAATACTTGTTTGAATGCTCCCAACAAAGTTAGCAACCATACCAGCATCAGCGTCAATAGTATTCGCTATATTACCATAAGCAGTAGTAGAAGTATTGTTGATAGCAGCTGCATAATCAGCAGCAGTCATACTTTCCCAAGATTGACCAGCAGTTTGTTCAGCAGCTGTAAATGAAAGACCAGTTTGAATAACAATCTCATTAGCTCCAATAGTATCAGCAGCAGTTACAGCAGCAGAACCTAAAACTTGTCCAATTTGTGTTTGAGAATCTACAGATCCAGAAGCACTTACTTTATTAAGTGAATCATCTGTAAGATAAGCAGAGAAATCTAAAGCATCAATATTTGCAGCACCTTCTAAGTAGTTAACAATAGTGTCATTACCTTGGTTATATCCAGTCCAAACTAAAGTATCGTTTGATTCTAATGAAGCGTCATTAGTACCAAGAACAATAACATCATCACCAGCACCCATAGAGATAACATTATCACTAGTAGCAGTACTTTCGTTACCAACTTCAAGAACAACAGGACCAGTTACAGCACCAAGTGCAGCAATAGCAGCTGCATTCAAGGCAAAATACATACCAGCATCAGTAACTGGAGCACCTGAAGTGTTAGCAAAATCATTCCAGTCATTTTTTAAAGAAGTTAATTCTGCAGCATTTAAGATTGTTGTTGCTCCAAGAGTATTTGTACTAGAAGAAGCAAGCCCATCACTAGTACCATTTGCATTAGCAGCAACGATTGAGAATTCTAAATCCCCAGCAGCAGTTAAACCATCAATTAAATTATTTATAATTAGAGTATTACCTGTACCATCTGTAGCACTTAGAAGTTTACTAAGTACAGCATCATTATTGATAGCATCTTTAATAGCTTGAACTATAGTAGATTCGTTTCCATAGTTACCATCTGTATTTAATACAACTGAAGATTCGTATCCCTCAGTCCCTACAGCAGCAGGACCAGCAATAACACTATTAGCAACATCACCAGTATAAGTTACAGTTAATGTAGCACCAAATAAAAATGCATCAGTTGTATTAGTGATAGTATCAGGATCAGAAACAAGTGTAGCATTGCCAGATAAAGAGCTAGCAGAAGCAGCGATTAATGCATGATAAATCGTAGTTGGCGTTGCACCAGAAGTTACAAGAGCAGCATCAAGAGCAGCGTCCATCGCAGCAATCTCTGCACCTGTTTGTAAAGATAGAGCAGTAATAGCTTTTGCAGCAGTTACAGCAGCAGCAGCAGATCCAGCAGCAACTATAGTAGAAGAAGCTAATTCTGCAGCAAGTAAAGCACTGAAAGCTGCATCATTAGCAGCTTCAGTAGCATATGCAGTTGTAGAAGCAGCTGTAGCATTTACAGCATACGAACCTTTAGCTCCAGAGTTATCAGTGTAAACAGTATCATTACCTTGACCAACATCAATTGTAAAGTTACCAGCACCAGTTGTAGTAACAGTATCATCACCAGTACCAGCATCTATAGCTAGGTTAGCGTTGATTGCACTGTTGTCATACCACGCAGTACCATCATTACCTGTACCATTACCAATGATAGTATTAATCACATCATTACCAGCATTACCATTAATAGATAAATCAAAATCTTCTCTAGCAGTTGCGCCAGCATGGTTAAGGTTATCACTAGAGATATCTAGATTAAGCATATCGTTATTTGTACCAAGTGAATATACAAAGTTAGTGTTATCAGCAGCTAATAGACCATTGTCAACAAGATTCATATATTTAGCAGTAACATTGCTTGTAAGCTCAGCATCTATAGATACAGTACCAACCATTGATGAAGCGTCAAGAATACGAACATCTGTAAAACCAGCATCGCCTTGAGCACCTGGAAGGTCGTTATCTGCATTAGTGTCACCTGCAACTACTAAGTTACCATTAGTTTCACCATTAACTATATAAACTTCTTGTAAAGTGTTGTTTGTAGAGTTAATCTCTTGAAGTTCACTTGAACGCTCAACAGTAATGTTGAATTGCTCAACACCAGTAGAGTCAGAAGTATCACCAGTAGAAAGACCACCAACAATTAAATCACCACCCATTGAACCACGACCAACATCATCAAGAACGATAGTAGAAGTAATTAATGAACTAGCAACTGTACCAGTACCTGGAATTTGCTGTAAGTAGTACTCACCATCAGCTGGAACACCACCAGTTGCATTCCAACCACCTGGAGCGAAATCGCCATCACCATTATTAACTAAAGATATTGATGTACCAGTTTGAGTTGTACCACTATCAGTGTGGATAGCGTCAAAAGTACCACCAGCTACAACAGTTACATCTTCTAGACCAACAGTTGAAGTAACTGCAAGTTTAACAGCAGCTAGTAAGTCAGAATAAGTTTTAACATCAAAGATATTCTGTAAGTTTAGTGTATAGTCAACACCATCTAAAGAGAACATAACTTGATCATAAGGATTGCTTTCTAGTGGATCCAAAGCTGGATCCCAAGCGCCCTCAACATCCATAAGGTTAAGATCTAGTACTGCACCTGATTCAACATCAGCAGCATTAGTAAGTGAACGGATATCAAAGTATACACCAAAATCAACATTACCTGGATCAGTTTGAACCATTGCAATTGTGATATCTTGAGTAATTTGAGTATCTTCTATAATAACTTTTTCAATGATAACATCTGCACGAGAGTTATCTGATTCATAACGATCAGTTCCATCCATACGCTCTGCAGTAATTTGAACTGCATTAGTCATGTTGTTGTCGTTAGAGTCATTACCTTCAGCTTGTGCTTGTGCACGAACAGAAAAAGTTTCAACACTATTAGTGTGAAGTGTAATTGCGAAATTTTGTGAATTACCAATGTCAGCGTAAAGTGAATCGTTACCAGTACCACCATCAATCATATCACCTGATTGTGCAGTGTTTTGGTTGTCAAAAATATAACCAAAAATGCTATCATTACCACCACCAGTGCTAATGTTGTCTTGATCAGATGTTAATAGTACTACATCGTCAGTTCCTGCACCACCATCATCATCACCATTACCATCACCATCACCATCACCGCCACCAACATCAACTACAACATCTATAATTGCGTCTGCTAATGTAGAAGAGTCATCAGTAATGCTGCTTACATCAAAAGCAGAAAGGTCAGCTATGTCAGCTTCAGCAACATTATCTGCTACATAGTTTGAAAATGTAACTTTGTTGATAAACATTTGTTGTGCATCTGTACCATCGTTTGCAGAAAGGTAAATTGCGTCTATAAGAGAAGCTACTGCTTCGCCTCTGCTTGTTCCACCATCTAAAAGTGCAACCCATGCATCAACACCAGCTGTGTCTTCAGCATAAGTTTTACCTAATGTGTTTAAGTATATTGCTTCTATAAAAGCTTGGTTTGAATCTAAACTAGCTCCAAAATAAGTTGCTGCAGCAGAAGTTTCTAACATAGCTGTAGCAGCAGATGCCATATCTGTAGCAGTTTGCCATGCTTCGTTACCGTTGCCTTCGCTAGCTCTTCCGAATATTGATACATATAGTTGAGATACTTGTGTTTGTGTTAATGCCATATTTATTTCCTCCTAAGGAATTGTTAAAAAATTTTAAGTAATTAGTAAAAATCTACCGTTAAAAAGATTTGCCCTCAAATAGGTGCACCACTCGAAGGTAACCGAAATTTTAACCGTATGATTATATACAATTACCTCACTATCGATAGTATTTAAAAAATACTTGCATAATTGTAGCACACTTTTCTTAAATATTTGCAAGAAATATTGATTTATTTGTTTAATATTCTTATGCGAGTGATACTTTTCTCTACAGTTTGCACACCAAAAACAGATAGAACTAATGACAATAGTGTTACTTGCGTTATGTACAAAAGTGTTATGGTTGTTGAAATACCAATGTATTGCAACAACCACATTGCTAAAAAATGGGTTAAAAATAGTGCGTAAGACAAAGAGCCAAGTGTGGAGTTAAAAGGTAAGTTGATTTTAGTTTTTGATAAAATCAAAACAAGAGGCACACCAAGTAGTATGCCAATGAAGGTTTCTTTTGTGTAGGTGGGGGAGAATGAATCTGTATATGTAAAGATAGGTATAAATACTAATATACTAATCCAAATAAATAAAATAAAGTATCTATCAAACTTAGTATAACTATGTATAGCACTACCAAGTAAAAATATAAAAAAGACCCCTACTAAAAATCTATACCCAAAATAATCTGGATTGATGATGGAGAAGTTTGCAACTATAAAAATAACAAATGACAAAAGAGCTAAGGTGATTCTTGCTCTTTTATACATTAATGCAAAAGGTAAGAGTATGTATGCTTGAATCTCGGTAGCTAGTGACCATGCTGGAGGCACTAAGCACCAAGATGGTTTTGATAGTATGGTGCTATCTATATACATGAAGTAGTTTAATGGGATAATTGTTAAATTATTAATAACATTAGTAACTGTAAAGCTTGGGTTTGAAAAAGATGTTGAGAGTAGGAATATGGTAGTTATTACTACAACATATATGTATAATGGAAATATTCTTAGAAATCTATCTTTGTAAAAAGAAAATAGTTTGTTCTTTTTATGGGCAAATATATCTATATATATACGCGAAACTACATAACCTGCAAGGATATAGAAAATAACAACAGCTATAACTCCAGGGTTTAGAGTATAGAACTTTACTCCAATATGTGAAAGTAAAACTAAAAATGCTAATAAAAATCTAAGATAGCCAAACAAGCTTTGTACCCCTTTTACTTCTAAAGTGTCATTTTATCATAAATGACTTTAGTGCCATTGCTAAAATTCTTGTATCTTTTGCGTTTGGTTTATGAGCATTTGGGAAATAAAAACTTATCGTATTGATTTCATCTAAAATTTTTGGATTAAACTTAAATTTGATGGTAGTGTCTTTTGAATTTACAGATTGAGCCCCTATATCTATTTCATTTATACTAATTTTGATGTTTTGCTTACCTAGTGTTTTAATATTTAGAGATAAAACTCCTAATGCATCTTTTGGATTAAACTTAAAAATAAGCTCAGACTTGTTGCCACTTGACCATCTAAAGTCTTTTTCCGCATTTGACCAACCATAAAAAACAATTTTTGAAAACCTAAAGTCAATTTTTTCATTTTTTTCATAAGTTTTGTTCCACAAATCCATAATATTTCGCGCAAACCCTTTTTTATATTGTAAATATTTATAATGGTCGTTTTTATTAAGTTCTTCGCCTAGAGAGGATTGTTTTATTTGGTTGATTAATCTTTGTGTCTTTATCTTTTGTGCATTTGAATTAATATGATAAAAAGTATCAGATCTATTTTTTGTAGAAAACTTATTTTCATAAGGGTCTCCTATGATTGAGATGTTGTTTTCTTCTAGGTAATCTCTAATATCAATAATAAAATTATCTAATTTCTTTTTATTTTTCTCACTATAACAATCATCACCAGCTACTACTGGCCATGTGAATACTATCTGTGTACCATTGGCTTTTAGTCTTTTTATGATTTGCATATTTTTTTTGAATTTATCAGATAAGATAAAACCATTTTTTAACTGCTCTGAGAGTACATACTCATCACAGGTATCTGTAATGCTCTCATCAAATGCCAAAGTTCTTGCAGAACTTCCTCTTTCGTGATTAGCATAACTTTCTAGGTGCAATTTTATATAGTTGTTCTGGTTTTTATGCAATTTGTTTTTTTCTTTTATAACACTTATGATATCTATATAGGGTGTAGCACCTATGAGTTTTAACTCACCCATAAAGGAGTAAAAATTATAATAATAATTTAATTTACTCAAAATATTTGTAGAAAAAATAGATTCAATATTTTTTCTACTGTAGTATTGCCACTCTAAAGGGAGTAAAACAATATCCCCCTTATGCAGATGTTTTTCTAATCTTGCTAACTTTTGCTCTAATGGGTAACCACCATTATCTCCTAAGTTTATCACTTGTATAGCAAACTCTTTTTCTAGTTCATAAGCATCTATAGAGTGTTTGGAGTTTGACCCACTATCTATAATAAAGCGCGAACCAACTGTATTAATAAGCAAAAACTCTTTATATGAGTGGCTGATTTGCATTTTTTTATTTCCTATGAAATGAAATGCTAATATATATAGAACAACACTTATGCTAAATATACTAAATGTAAGTAACAAAAATTTCTTTGGTTTGGTTATATTTTTCATCCCTATGCCTAAAAGTTAAAATATAAAAATTGTGATTGAAGATTTGATAATGAGACTAGATGAAAAGACCATATACTCACAACTACAAATATTACTTGGTAAAATCTATATTTAAAATTTGATATTATTTGCGTAGAATTTTTCATCAATAATACAATAACAAATCCAATAAAGATTAAGCCTATTTTTTCAAACTCTTGTTGAGAGATACCATCAGACAATCCAAACATACCACTTAAAACTTTAATAGCATCATCGAACTCTTTTGCTCTAAAAAATACCCATGTTATGTTTATAAAATTAAAAGTGATTAGCCAAGCTAGCCAAGTCCAAAGTTTTAGACCTAGCTTACTCCAAACTCTATGAATAACAATAGCAATACCGTGCAAAACCCCCCAAAGCACAAAAGTCCAACCAGCACCATGCCAAATACCACCTATTATAAATGTAGCAAGTAAATTATTGTAGGTTCGAAACTCCCCTTTTTTATTTCCACCAAGTGGGATGTATACACAATCTTTTAAAAATCTACTAAGAGTAATATGCCATCTTCGCCAAAAATCTTGTATGTTAGTAGATTTGTAAGGAGAGTTAAAGTTTATTGGTAATTTTATATTAAAAAGTAGTGCTAATCCTATAGCCATATCTGTATAACCACTAAAATCAAAATACAGCTGAAAAGTGTAAGATAAAGATGTCGCCCAAGCTTCAAAAAGGTTTAGTGTAGTTGCTTCATCAAATCCTTGGGTCGCCCATACAGCAAATGTGTCCGCGATAACTACTTTTTTGAATAATCCTATTGAAAATATAAAAAGTCCAATCGTTATATTTCTATAATTTTTTACTTTATTTTTTGCTTTTGCAAACTGCGGCATCATCTCTTTGTGATGAACAATAGGACCAGCTATGAGTTGAGGGAAAAAAGTCACAAATAGTGAATAGTTTAAGAAGTCATACTCTTTTATCTCTTGCTTGTAGCTATCTACTAGGTAAGATATTTGTTGAAAAGTAAAAAATGATATTGCTAAAGGTAATGCCAAGTCCAAAGTTGGAATATTAGCAGGAGTTAAATAATTAACATTTTGTATAAGAAAATTTGTATATTTAAAATATCCCAGTAGCGCTATGTTTGAGATGATACCAAAAATTAATATTGATTTTTGGCAAAATTGCTGATTGGCATTTTTGTTATTAAGAGTGTTTCCAATTATGAAATTAAAAAGCATTGACGAAAGAATGATTGGTAAATATGCTATATTCCACCAACTATAAAAAAAAAGACTGCTAAATACTAAAAAACCCTTACTCGCCTTTGTGAGTTTTTTATGGTTCAAGTAAAAATATATAAAAAAAGTTATGGGTAGAAATATAAATATAAACTCATTAGTGTTAAATAGCAATATCTAACCCTCAGATACTTTAGAATTTTCTGCTATTATTAAATAATCTTGTGCTTGGTGAAAATAATGATTTATCCTTGAGGCTGCTTGTGTATTTTCATTTATATGTTGAGATTTATCAACTGGATGTATATATTCTATTTGCATATTTTCAAATCCAAAATAACCTAACATAAAATTGATTGATTCGGCTGGTAAAGGGTTAAGGTGTGTTGGGTCTCTGTAAAATGTATATGCGCCAACTAATATATTTGCAGGATTTGGAGTTTCAAGCATAATTTGTGCTTTAGGTTTTGCAATTCTTTTTATCTCTTTTAAAAAAACAAACAATCTCTCAAAAGGGATATGTTCTATAAAGTGAAAGGCTGTAATTAAGTCATAAGTATTGTCTGGGCATGATTTGAAAAAATCAAATACATCCATCTTTTGTAAGTTATTTATTCCCTCAGTAGTTCCCGCATTCAACATTGCAAAGTTTAGATCTATACCTTGCGCATCGATAGAATTTTTTTGTAAAAGTCCTGTCCATTCCCCTCTGCCACAACCAATATCTAAAGCTGTTTTTATATGAGGTTTTAGATATTTTAAGTACTCTTTGTATCTTTGTAGTATGAGCTCTTGTGAACCTCTAAAAGCTTCTTCAAAACTTAGATAATAATCATCCATAATAAAAGATTCGTTAACTTCTTTTAAAGCTTCTAATGATTGTGGTTTTAAAGTACTATTCTTCATATCATCTATGAACTTATCTATTTTTTTATGAAATAAAATTGCTTGTGTGGAAGTTTTTTGATTTATCTGCAATCTCATCTTATCAGATAATTGTTTATAGTTTTCATAATGGATATTATTATGTTGTAAAAGAGTTTTAATCTGTGCTTCATTCTCTTTAATCTCTTGATGTTGAGCAAGAGCTTTAGTATATGCTTCATTGTTTTGTTCTAAGAGCATTACTATTTGAGCTTGGTAATTTTGCAACTGTTGAGCTATGTTTTTTATATCTTTTGTATTTGAATAAGTGCTATGTTTTAGATTATTTAATCTTAAAAGGTTATAGCTCCAGCGAATTGCCCAACCAACAAAAGGGATAGATTTTATTTTATTTTTTATAGATTTGTTTGAAGAATCATCATTGTTACAATTTAAAAGTTGTGGATTACCCAAAACTTTCGGCAAATCTTTATCTTTTGCTACAATAATTTTCATTGAGTATGGCGATACCTCTTTATATACATATTTATTGTTGATCATAATATTAAATGTGATATCGTATATATCTTCTTTTAAGTTTTTAGAAAATATTGGCATCTCTATTATTGCTTCTTGGTATTTTGAACTGTTGACTTCACTTAGATGTCTTAATGTTCTGTAGTTACCATCAAGAAATATGATCAATGATATCTCTAAATTTTTTTCAGAAGGGTTTAGAAGTTTATAATTTAATTTAAGTTTAATATGAGAATCACTCTCTAAAACAACAAAATATGGGATATTTGATAAAAAGAAATCTACATCTTTTGTTTTAAATTTTACTGTTGTGTGAACCATGTTGTTTTTTGATAATATATCAATATTTTTTTCAAAAATATTTTTTGATTTCTCATTTACCAATAGCTGTTTTTTCTTTTTTTCGAGCTTTTGTTCATAAGTGTCTGTAGTTTTAAAAAATTCAATATCGTATAGTTCTTTATAATAGTTTTCAAATGATATCTCCTTAGGGGTATATTTGTACTCCCAATCATCTGGTGTTGCTGGCCAACTTAGAGTTTCGTATACTTTTTTATTAAAACTATACGGATATATTGAAATGGCATAATTAAAATATGTACTCCACTCATCTATGGGTGTTTTTAATCCAATATCGAAAAATTCATCTACTGCTTCTTTGAATATTTTTTTATTTATAATTTGAGGGGCATGAGATGAGTATGACAAAAGTTCATAGTTTTTATCACTCAAAATATTTTTCATGTTTTCTTGGCCGAGATCGTATGGTGTTAAAAAATGATGCCAATCTATTAAAGAATAAAAATAATAAGCATTATAACTTCCATCTTTAGCTATAAACTTATCAATAGTTATACTCTTTAGAGGTCTGTTATCATCATCGAGCATGATAAATTCATCTTCTAAAATATCTAGATTTAATAATGAAGCTCTTAATAACCAGTTTTTGCTTTGGTGGTCTTTTTTAGCAAAACCATCTGTATGCTTTGCTAATATCTCATTTTCATCAATAAGAGTGATTTTATTTGTTGATTTGATTTGCTGAAACTCTTTAATGAGTTTTGGCTGAGTGACAATAATGTACTCTTTTACAAATTTCATATATTTGTCTATTGCTTTTATTGTGCCTATTAAATTTTGTTTATCAATACTTATAAATACAAATTGAAGTGAAGAGAGATGATTTTGCTTGAACTGTAATGATTTTTCAAAATTACAAAATATATTTAATATAGATTCATAAAACTGCTCCCATGATGTAGTTTTAAAATTATCTTTGATATATTGTTTTTTAGCTTTATATAAATTTTCATTATCGCAATATAAAGTTATAAGACTTTGTAATTCATTTAAAGTGTTATATAATACATAATCTGCTGCATTTCCCCCAACTTCATACATAGAGCTATTTTTTGATGTTATGGTTATATTCCCACAACCAAGTGATTCGGCGATTGGTAAACCGTAACCTTCATACTTAGAAAGGTAAGTTACTAAAAAAGCATTTTGATAAAACTGATTCAGCGTAGCATCATCAATGTCATCAAGCCAAAATAGTTGTTTATCTTTTAGCGAATGTGTTAATATTTTTTGAATTAAACTCTCTACATGCCAACCTTTTTTACCTATGAAGACTAAGTTAAGATCTGGGTAGTCGTTTGCAATGTCTTCAAAAGCTTCTAAAACATCAGCTTGATTTTTTCTAGGCTCTATAGTCCCTACAAAAAGAATATATTTTTTGCCTAAAATTTCTTTAATATTTTTATCTTGAGGCATAATATTTGTCTTTAAAAAATCACAACCTAATCCAATAACTCTTGTAGATATATCTCTTGATATATTTTGCTTGTCTTTTATTTGCTCGAAATCATTTTGGGCAGATAGGGAGTCAAACATAACTAAATCACTGTATTTATATATAGCATTAATAAATAGCTTAAAATTTATCGCTGTATTTTCATGCGTATATTTGGGTAAAATGATTGGTATCATATCATAGATAAAGTTAAATATTAAAAAGCCATTATTTTTTAGTATTGGGTATAAATCACTTCGCTTTAGTGTTACATTCCAATTTGAATCGATGTCAAAAAAAGCTGTAGTTGTTGAAGGTTTTAAGTTTATCAAATCAAAATCTTCTTTACTTTTAAATTGATAATTTTGTATATCTTTTAAAAAATCTTCTACTTCATTGTTATCTAAAAGTTGAGCTTCTTTAGTCTCTTCTTTAAATATCAATATCTTATAAACTATACTATCGCTTATAGATGCTCTTTTTAAAAATTCTTTTACTACTCTTTGTATGCCAGTATTTGCTCTACCTCTTTCAAGTTGAGTAATATCAATGTATACTGTCATAAGAGTGACCTTTTGTTTTTTTATCTTCAATCTCTTCTTTAATAGTACTTAAAAAATCACTTTTGTATACTTGTTTTTCTTTTTTTGTATGAGTATATGAATTGTCTCTTAAGTTAATCAATTTAGATTTCAATATTGGAAAATAAACAAAAATTTTTTTTGCCAATTTTCTAAGTGTAATGTTGTATGATAATTTAAAAAATAAGCTTTTTAAAATGTTTTTCATTTAGTAATTTCCTGATTTATCTCTTTAAATTCAATAGTAGCTTCTAGTTTACATAATCCCACAGATTTGTTACCCATAAAACCAGCTATTTCAAAACTTGCTGCATGATCTAGCCAATGGGAACAATTATCTAAGTGCGTGTTACCAGAGTGAACTGCTGCAGTTACACTATATTTTCCACTCCCAATATTTAAGGGCATAGTAAAACTACACACATAAGCACTATCTTTTTTAAAGTTTATAATTTTTTGTTGGTAGTGTGTATTTGTTCCAAAAATATCTTGTCCGAATTTGTCTTTTATCATTATACCAACAGTCATACTCAAAATATCTATCTTGGTGTCAATATAGACATTTATTGTGGAATTTTCACCAGAACTGATAACATTGGAGTTAGATTTTTCACCTTTTACAATGATTTTTGATATCTCTACATCTAAGGTTCCAAATGAACTTTTAGTATCTTGTTTAATATGTATTTTTTCCTCTTTATCATTAAGCTTAGAAATTAGATAGTTATAACTATTTATAATATCTTCAGGGTTACCCTCTTTAATAGCTTCTCCTTTATTTAACAATACTACTCTATCACATAGGAGTTTTAAAGAGTTTAAGTCGTGTGAAACATAGATAATGCTCATGTTTTTTTCTTTTCTTTGCTTAAGAGCTTTTGTACATTTAGCGGAAAAATGCGCATCTCCAACAGCTAGCGCTTCATCAACTATCAAAATTTTTGGTTCTGAGAAAATAGCTATAGAAAATGCCAATCGCATCTTCATTCCAGATGAGTATGTCCGAATTGGTTCATAAATATAATCACCAAGCTCACTAAAATTAATAATATCATCTATAGAAGTATCTATAGTTTGTTTACTCATACCAATTAGCGTACCGTTGAGGTAGATATTATCATAACCATTCATCTCTTCATTAAAACCAGTACCCAACTCTAATAGTGCTGTAATTTTACCGTATTTTATGATTTTACCAGATGTTGGGGTAATAACTCCTGCTATTATTTTAAGTATTGTTGATTTTCCAGCTCCATTTACACCAATAATACCAAGAGTTTCTCCCTCGTACAAATCAAAAGAAATATCGTTATTTGAGATAAATTCTTTATGATAATTTTTTGTTAAAAAAATTTCTTTTAACCTGTCAAAATTTGATTTATATATTTTATATATTTTTGTAATGTTTTTTACTTCAAGGACTTTTTTCATTAGATGATATCCTTAACAGTACTTATCATTTTTTTATATAAAAATCCAGCTATAAACAATGAGATAAAAGAGAGTAGAAATATTGTTAGCAAATCACTAAAAGAAGGGGCTTTTGCAAATAAAAATATATCTTGATAAATACGAACATAATAATAAAATGGGTTGTATACCAAAATAAGTGGATATTTATCTGCTATCATCTCTTTCATGTAAATAATTGGCGTCATCCAAAACCACAACTGAATGACAATAGGAATAGCTTCTTTTAAATCTTTAAAAAATGGTACAAAGAGTGATAAAATAATACCAATAGAAAATACAAAAATTGTTTGCAATATCATAACTGGAATCATCCATAAAAAAGTAAAGTTTATTGTGTAATCAATCAAAATTAAAAAGATAATACCAAAAGATATTGATAATACAAAGAGAGTAAATTCTGTAATGATTATGCTTAAATAAAAAACATACATTGGAACATTTATTTTTTTTATGAGATTTGATTTTTCAGCAATTAAAGTGCTTAATCTACTTAATGTTTTACTAAAAGATAACCATGCTAAAAGACCTGGAACGATGTAAATACTGTAAGCATAAGTGCTATCCACAATGTCCAATTTCATTTTCATAAAATCGGAAAATATAACTGTGTATATAAATATCATCACAATTGGAGATATAATATACCATAACTGACCTAAGCCAGTTCCAACATAGCGCTCCTTAAAGTCTCTAACAGCAAAACTAAATGCTAATAAAATATTATGCTTCAATTATAATCTTTTATAATCATCTTCAATTCTAATAATATCATCTTCTCCAAGATAATCGCCTATTTGTGCTTCAATAATAACAAGGTCTAATTTACCAGCATTTTCAAGTCTATGCAGTTCCCCCATAGGTATATATACAGATTCATTTGCTCTAAGTGCTGTTTCTTTATCTCCTAAAGTTACAATTGCTGTTCCACTAACTACAATCCAATGCTCACTTCTATGAAAATGTTTTTGAAGAGATAATCTTTTTCCTGGTTTAACAACTATGCGCTTAATTTTGTACTTTTGCTCATCTTCTAAAATTGTATAATTACCCCAAGGACGGTGTACTTCTAAATGAATACTGTGCAATTGTGTATTTTTTCTTATCTCTTTAACAATGGCTTTAATTTTTTGAGATGAACCTTTTTTGCTAATAAGCAAAGCGTCCGCTGTATCTACTATAATGAGATTATTTATATCTACTGTTGCTATTTTTCTTTCATTTGCATAAATAAAATTATTATTACTATCTATTGAGATATGATTTTTAGTTAAAGTATTTCCATTTTTATCTTTAGGGGATTCAGCATAAAGTGCATCAAAACTTCCAACATCAGACCAGTTTATATCTGATGGAATAACCTTAACCTTTGATGATTTTTCCATCACAGCATAATCTATAGAATCTTCAGGAATTTTTAACATATCTTCTTGTTTGACTCTTATTACTTTATGATAAATGTCACCATCTTTGTTCGCATTATTTAATGCTAACAAAGAGGATTCATAAATTTCTGGTGAGTATTTTTTAAGTTCATCCAAAAATAGACCGGCTTTAAAGCAAAACATTCCACTGTTCCAGTAATAATTGCCAGCTTTAAGATATGAGGTAGCTGTATCAAAATCTGGTTTTTCATGAAAAGCTTTTACATCATTACCGTCAGCTTCTATATAGCCAAAACCAGTTTCAGCAAAGGTAGGCTTGATTCCAAATGTTACAAGGTTACCATCTTGTGCCATCTCTTTGGCATATGAAACAACTTTTTTATAAGATTTTTCATCTTTTATAAGATGGTCACTTGGTGTTACTAAAACTATCTCTTGGGGATTTAAATGCATACAGGCAAGTGCTATTGCAGGTGCTGTATTTCTTCCAACCGGTTCTAAGAGGTACTGATTTTCTTTTTTATCTAACTCTTCTAATTGATCAAGTGCCAGAAAATACTGCTGTGTATTTGAGATAATAAACTCTGCATCACATATTTTAGAATTTCTTTGAACTGTTAATTGAAACAATGATTTTTCATCAAAAAGTTTTACAAATTGCTTTGGCATCAGTGTACGGCTAATTGGCCAAAGTCTTGTACCACTTCCACCACATAAAATTATATTTGTCATATTTTACTCATTATATATTAGACTTTTTCTAAGAAGTTTACTGTATTAAAATTAGTGCTATTTTACATAAACTTCTTTAAACTTAGCAAAAAAATAAAATTTTTTTAATCCACATAGAGCTTTGTTATCAATTTTGTAAGATATAAAAGTTAAATAATTAAGAATATCTTTTTTATCAACACCTGTTCTTTTTGAAGCTATATTTAGTATATATTGAGGGATTTTAATCTCTTTTTTTAAAAATTCTCTTTCAATATTTTTATATAGTTTTTTGTCTTTATGAAAACACAAAAGGGCAAAAACAAATGGTAAGTTATATTTTTCATTCCAAAGTTTTGCTAAATCAACATACTCATCATTTTGAAGATAGTATTTAAGCGCTTTATCCCCGATAAGCACTTCACCATTTACGCCTAAAATATTTGCTAAAATATTTGAACTAGCTGAGTCTGTATCTTTTTTATTTTTATCATGTGGAATTACGAGGACACTTAGTACCTCTTTTTTAGCAATGATGCCTAAATTTACATGTTGAAATTTTTTGGCACTAATGCTTGAGATAAAAGCAGCATCAACTTTGCGGGTTAAAAATTTTTTATTTATATCTGATGGCACACCTCTTTTGTAGTGCATAGCCATACTTTGTTGTGAAGATTTTATAAATTTTTTCATAAAAACATGAAAAGGTAATAAGTTTAAATATTGTATTTTCCCAAAAATCATATTGGAATTATACAGCACTTAGCTTATCTTTGATATAATCTTCACAAAAATAAAATTAAGGAGTTAGTTTTGGTAAGAGTAGAGTTTTTAGGTCCTATAAATAAAGAGCCATTAGAGCTAAATATATCAAATTTAAATGAATTAGCAACAATACTTCAAGGCGACGAAAAGATGAATCAATGGTTGGAAAATTCAGCAGTTGCTGTCAATGATATGATGGTAAGCTCTCGTGATACAGCCTTAAAAAATGGTGATAAGGTTTCATTGCTACCTCCTGTTTGTGGTGGATAATTAATGCTAGAATTGCATGATGGCTCGCTAGATGTTTCAAATATTTTAGATAGATGGTATAAACAAGAGAGAAAAAGTAATTACGGTGCTTTCATCCCTTTTGTTGGAACTATTCGTGATGAAGATGGTATTGATGGGCTTAGCTTTGATGTTTATGAACCGATTTTAGAATCATGGTTTAAAAACTGGCAAGAAAAAGCTCACAAAAAGGGTGCTATCATAAAAATGGCTCACTCTCGTGGCGATGTTATGCTTCATGAGTCTTCTTATATTGCTGCTGTTTTTTCTCCTAAGCGTCGCGTGGCATTAGAATTTATTGACGAATTTGTTGAAGACTTTAAAGCTAGTGCACCAATCTGGAAGTATGATTTAAAAAATACTGAGCGTATCTATGCAAAGGACCGTTCAACTGCAATAGCAGGAAGTGGAATTTTGAAATGAGGCTAATAAGTTATGAAGTAAGTCAAAATATGTTAGATTTGCTTCAAGTAAATTCCTCAAGATTTGAAAATATACCACTTTCATCTTCGCTAGGAAGAACCTTAGCAAAAGATATAGTAGCGCGCTACAATGACCCACAGTTCCCAACAGCTTCAATGGATGGTTACGCTATAAAATATGCTGATCAAGATTTAGATACTATTACAATCCTTGGTGATAACCCAGCGGGACATAATGAAACTAGGGTTGTTGGTATTGGTGAGTGTATAAAAACTTTTACAGGCTCAAAAATGCCTGAGGGAGCAAATACTTTAATTCAAATAGAAAATGTTTCCGTAAACGGCTCTGAAATATCAGTAGATCAAAGAGTTGAGCTAGGCTCATCGGTTCGTCCTATTGGAGAAGGGTACAAAGCAGGAGATATACTAATAAAAAAAGGCACTAAGATTGGTTTTGCTGAAATTGGTGTTATGGCTGGATTAAACAGAGTGATGCTAAGTGTAGTTCTTAAACCTCGCGTTGCAATAGTAGCAACAGGAAGTGAAATACTTGATTTGGGCGAAGAGAGTGATAGTGTAGCTCAAATTAGAAGCTCAAACAACTATACACTTGCTGCTTTATTTGAGCAGGCGGGTGCTGAAATTATACAGCTTGGAACTGTTGGCGATGATAAAGATAAAATTATGCAAACATTTCAAACAGCATTAGATAGTGCTGATATACTTGTGAGTACTGGCGGTGTAAGTGTTGGTGATTATGATTTTGTAAAAGATATAGTACCTCGTCTTGGAGCAGAGGTAGTTTTTAAGGGTGTAGCAATCAAACCTGGTCGTCATATAATGGTAGCACAAAAAGATGAAAAGTTTATCTTAGCTCTTCCTGGATTTGCGTACTCTTCAACCGTAACATCTATACTTTACGGTTTAGTACTTGTAGCAAAGATGTTGGGAAAAGAAAAACCATACAAAATACTAGAAGCAAAACTAAGTGAACCATTTATAAAAAGAAGTAAAAATACTGAATTTACAGCTTGTAATATAGTTGTTGAAGATGGTCAATATTTTGTAAACTTTGATGGTAAAAAAGTTGGAAGTTCAGCAATTTTAACAAATTTATTAAATACTAGTGCTTTAATGGTTACTGGTGCAGATGATGGCAATCTTGAAGAAAATACATTTGTAAATGTAATTTTATTAGAGATTTTTTAATAAAATTTTCTGATTAATAAAGAGCTAGATTCCAGGACTCTGAACTTGCATCTCAAGGGTAATATCATCTTAAAAAAGTGTATTTGTAAACGCTTTTATTTTATAACTCCGTCTATGAATTTCACAGTACCCATGTTTTTTAATCATCTCTATATGCAAAGCAGTCCCATAACCCTTATGTTTTTCAAACTGATATTGTGGATACTTTAATGCTTCTTTTAAAATATCTCTATCGTGTGTAACTTTTGCAATTATTGAAGCAGCACTAACCTCTGCAATTTTACCATCAGCCTTAATCATAGTTTTTAAGCCATCAACTCCAAAAGTAGTGTTTCCATCAAATAGATAATTCTCACATTCTAAAGCACCCATAATCTCTTTAAGCCCAGATGCTAAACACCATGATATGCCATTTTCATCAATTTGCATGGGTGAGTATTTGCAAATATGGTAGCTAGAGTTTTGTATAATATTTTCATATAAAAGCTCTCTTTTTTTAGCTGTAAGCTTTTTAGAATCATCTAAAGCATCTATATGATTATGTAAGATACATCCAACTATAACCAAATCTCCAGCAATAGGTCCACGACCAGCTTCATCAATTCCACATAACATTTTTTAATCTCCTAACGCCCAAATATCAAATGGCATCATCTCAATTTTTGAAAGAGGATGTGAAATTCCACCCTCGTTATTCATAGTTATTACTGAGATAGTTTTAACATTATTAGTAAATATAAATGCTTCAATAGCTTCAACTTTTTTAAATAAAGTACGCTCATCTGCAAAAGGCACACATAAAATTATTTCATTAGTATAAGGAAGATAAAAGTCTATTGCATCATCATAATATACAGTTTTATTTGATTTTTTTAGTTCTAAATATACCATATTTTCAAAAAGACGAGCAAAGTTTTTTTCAGATGTAAGTGCTAGTCTTAAAGATATATCACAAAGATATATCTTTTTTGTAGCTTTTGGATGATTTATCTTTTGTACTAAATGTATATAATTCTTATTTTGTAAATTTTCATAACATCTATATAACTTATCTTTAGATATTTTATGCGTTTGTTTTAATCTTTCATATATTGAAAATGGTGATAATTTTTGTGCCATCATCTTTGCACAAAGTTTTAATATTTCAAATTCTTGGGTATCAAGGGTGCTTTTTAACGATTTTTGAATATATGTATATCTCTCATCAGAATTTATTTTATGCATAGCAGCAAATCCGCCAAGTTGAAAAAAATGATTTAGCGCACTAGAGTCATACTTATGCTCATAAGCTAAAAATTCTTCATAATCTAGAGGGAAAAGTTTTAAAGTAATTAAAAAATCAATTTCATAATGAATTTGCGAACTGATTATAAGTTGAGAAATATTTGGAAAATTAAAATCAGGTGTATAATTATCAAAGACCAAAGTATTAATTTTATTGGATAAACAAAAATCAGCTAAAAGAGAGTTGAATTCATCAATCATGATTCTTACATCTGAGCAATCTATATATAAGTAAGAGCTCTTTTTTAATGATAGCAAATAATTTTTAATTAACTTAGTTTTACCACTTTGAACAATGCCATTTATTTGGTAATTTTTATTTTCTAAATAGATCTTCCTAAAGTGGAATTTATTAATAATAATGTCAGTTTTATAGAGTTCTTCTAGTAGATTTTGCATAATGTAATTATATCATTTCCTTTCTTAAAGGAAGTAAATATAAAAGAATATCATATTTTACTCCCTATATCCTTGATAATTTAAGTTCATTTGGGTACAATCCGCGTTCACTAAATATAGTTAGGCATGACCTAATGAGTTCTTTAGAAGGAAATTTATGGAAAAAATTCGTTTAAAATTGAAAGCTTATGATCATCGTGTACTTGATAGATCTGTAGCATCAATCGTTGAGGCTGTAAAGCGTACTGGTGCAGTTATCTGTGGCCCAATCCCTTTACCAACAAAGATTCGTAAATATACAGTTTTGAAATCTCCACACGTTAACAAAAGTTCTCGTGAGCAGTTTGAAATTCGTATGCACGCAAGAATGATAGATATCATTTCAGCTACACCTGAAACAGTTGATTCATTAATGAAGCTTGATCTTGCACCGGAAGTGGACGTTGAAGTTCGCTCTATGGATAAGTAGGAGTAGGTCGTGGAATATATTGTTGAAAAAATCGGTATGAGCCGTACTATCACAGTACCTAGTCACCCTGTTACTCTTTTAAGAGTACTTGATGCTAAAGTATGTGAAGTTAACGATGGAATTGCAATTGTATCTTACAATAGCGGTAAAAAAATGAATAAAGCAATTGAAGGTCAACAAAAGAAGTATAGCCTTTCATCTGAGTTTAACCGTTTTGTTACATTAGAAGTAGCAAACACTGAAGCTGGTGATGTAGATTTAACTCCTTTAGCAGAAGCTAAAGTTTTAAAATCTACTTTTACTACTAAAGGTCGCGGTTTTTCTGGTGTTGTAAAGCGCTGGAATTTCTCTGGTGGTCCTGCATCTCACGGTCATAGAATGGGTCGTAGAACAGGTTCTATTGGTAATGCTGAGTGGCCAGGTCGTGTAATGAAGGGTAAGAAAATGCCTGGACAATATGGAAATACACAAAATAGTGTAAAAAATGAGATCGTTTCTTATGATGGAGAAAATAAAATCATTGCGGTTTTAGGTTCTGTATCTGGGCCAAACGGTGCATTAGGTCGTGTAAAGGTAGCTAAATAATGAGCGCAATCGTTTTAAATACAAAAATGGAAAAAGCATCTGAGTTAGCATTACCTGAGTCTTTCTCAGGTATCAACCCTCATAACCTTTGGCTTTATGTTAAGTCTGCTCAAGCTGCACAACGTGCAAATACAGCGACTGCAAAAGGTAGAAGTGAAGTTAGAGGTGGTGGTAAGAAACCATGGGCTCAAAAAGGTGGCGGGCGTGCTCGTGCTGGATCTCGTCGTTCTCCTATCTTCGTAGGTGGTGGTAAGGCATTTGGTCCTCATAACGACCGTAACTATAATTTAAAAGTAAATAAAAAGCAAAAGAAATTAGCTTTAAACTTTGCTTTAAATGAGCATGCACAAAATGGTACTCTATTTATAGTTGATAACATTGAAGTAGCGTCTGGTAAAACTAAAGATGCTTCAGCTTTGTGGAAACTTTTAAATCAAAGAGATACTCTTTTTGTAAAATCTTTATTAGATGAGCCTACATTTCTAGCTTTTGAGAATTTATCTCAAACTTATGTAATCGAATCTAATGAGTTAAACGCATACTTAGCTGCAAACTATCGCTCTCTTGTGATAGAAAAAGCAGTATGGGAAACTTTAACAAGTGAGGCTAAATAATGGCTGATATTACAGATATTAAATCTATACTATATACAGAGAAGACTCTAGCTATGCAAGAAGATGGTTTAATTGTTGTTCAAACATCTCCTCGTGTAACTAAAACAGGTCTTAAGGAAATTTTTCGTGAGTATTTTGGAATCATTCCATTGAAGATTAACTCACTTAATCAAAGCGGAAAAGTTAAACGCTTCCGTGGTGTAAAAGGGAAACAAAACGACTTTAAAAAGTTTTATGTTAAGTTACCTGAAGGTGCACAAATAGAAAGTTTGGCGGTATAACATGGCAATTAAAACTTATAGACCGTTAACTCCGTCTCGTCGTTTTTATACAAATGTTGACTCTTCAGATATTACTGCAAAAGCAAGTGTGAGAAGTCTTCTTAAGAAGCTTCCTGTTCATGCTGGACGTAATTCTAATGGTCGTATCACTTCTCGTCACAGAGAAGGTGGAGCTAAAAAGATTTATCGTATTATTGATTTTAAAAGAAATAAATTTAATATTGAAGGTACAGTAAGTACAATTGAGTACGATCCATATCGTAACTGTCGTATTGCTCTTATCACTTATGCTGATGGAGAAAAAAGATATATTCTTCAACCAAAAGATTTAGTAGTAGGTGACAAAATAATGTCAGCAGAAACTGGTCTTGATGTTAAACCAGGTAATACAATGAAGTTGAAAAACATCCCTGTTGGTACACTTGTTCATAACATTGAGCTTAAAACTGGTAAGGGTGGACAAATGTGTCGCGCTGCTGGAACATCTGCTCAAATTATGGGTCGTGATGGTAAGTATGTTTCACTTCGTATGCCTTCTTCTGAGATGCGTTTAGTTCTTGGTGAGTGTTTAGCTACTTGTGGTTTAGTTGGAAATGAAGAGTTTGGTAATATTGTTATTGCTAAAGCTGGTCGTCAACGCCACTTAGGTATTCGTCCTCAAACTCGTGGTTCAGCAATGAATCCAATTGATCACCCTCATGGTGGTGGTGAAGGTAAAACGAATTCAGGTCGTCATCCAGTTACTCCTTGGGGTAAACCAACAAAGGGTGC
>JAKISX010000032.1 GCA_021648405.1 Sulfurimonas sp.
TTAGCATGTCTTAAATTAGCTCTAGTTAAATTAGTATTAGTTAAGTTAGCACCAGTTAAGTTAGCACCAGTTAAATTAACATATCTTAAATCAACATTAGTTAAATTAACATTAGTTAAATCAACATTAGTTAAATCAGCCTTATAAAGACTTACATCATTTTCTATAGCACTTTTTAACAATTCCTTATATGAATCACATTCTAATTCATAAAATACTTCATGATTATCCCATCTTCTTAATTTCATTATTTATCCTTTTTTAAATTCATCATAATCATTAATCATTGTCTTGTAACATTCAAGTCTATCAATACTATCTTTGCTGTCATCATTAGGAAATTCTTTATCATTGTTCCAAAAATTATTTTCCCATTCTTCAATAGTTCTATCATAACAACCCATTCTAACTCTTGGTTCTTTATTGGCTTGTTTCAATATGTAAGATTTATATTTATACAAATGATAACATTTAAAATAATCAATACCTTTAACATTAGTTAAGTTAGCATTAGTTAAATCAGCAATAGTTAAATTAGCATTAGTTAAATTAATATTAGTTAAATTAGCATACATTAAATTAGCATTAGTTAAGTTAGTATTATTTAAGTTAGTGTTAGTTAAGTTAGCATAAATTAAATTAGCATTAGTTAAATTAGCATTAGTTAAATCAGAATTAGTTAAATCAGCATTAGTTAAATAAGCACTAGTTAAATTAGCATTAGTTAAATTAGCATTAGTTAAATCAGAATTAGTTAAATTAGCACCAGTTAAATCAGCATACATTAAATAAGCACCAATTAAATCAGCTCTAGTTAAATCAGCACCAGTTAAATTAGCATTAGTTAAAGTAGCTCTAGTTAAATTAGTATATCTTAAATCAGCATACATTAAATAAGCACCAGTTAAATCAGCTCTAGTTAAATTAACATTGGTTAAATCAGCATTAGTTAAATCAGCCTTATAAAGATTTACATCATTTTCTATAGCTTTTATTACTAATTCTTTCATTGAATTACATTCTAATTCATAAATTACTTCATCATTGTCCCATCTTTTTAATTCCATTATTTATCCTTTATTAAATTCCTCATAATCATTAATCATTGTCTTGTAACATTCAAGTCTATCAATACTATTTATACTATTATCATTAGGAAATTCTCTATCATTATTCCAAAAATCATTATCCCATTCTTCTATGGTTCTTTCAAAACAACCCATTCTAACTCTTGGTTCTTTATTAGTTTGTTTCAATATGTAAGATTTATATTTATATAAATGATAACATTTAAAATAATCGATACCTTTAGCGTTAGTTAAGTTAATATCAGTTAAATTAGAATATCTTAAATCAGAATTAATTAAATTAACATTAGTTAAATTAGAATTAGTTAAGTTAATATACATTAAATTAGCTTTAGTTAAATTAGCGTTAGTTAAATTAACATTAATTAAATTAGAATTAGTTAAATCAGCACCAGTTAAGTTAGCATTAGTTAAATTAACACCAGTTAAATTAACATGTCTTAAATAAATATCAGTTAAGTTAGCATTAGTTAAATCAGCACCAGTTAAGTTAGCATGAGTTAAATTAGCATTGGTTAAGTTAGCACCAAATAAATTAGCATTAGTTAAATTAGCATTAGTTAAATTAACATTGGTTAAATTTACACCATATAGATTAGCCTTTTTAAAATCAGTATAAGTTAAATCTGCATCATTTTCTATAGCTTTTATTACTAATTCTTTCATTGAATCACATTCTAATTCATAAATTACCTCTCCGTTATCCCATCTAACTATTTTCATTATTTATCCTTTATTTTTAAATTCCTCATAATCATTCATCATTATCTTATAACATTCAAGTCTATCAATACTATCTTTGCTGTCATTACTAGAAAATTCTTTATCCCATTCTTCAATAGTTCCTTGAACTGATCCAATTCTAATAATTGGTTTTTGATTCTCTTGAAAAAGTATATAAGACTTATGTTGACTATACTCTTTAAAATAATCAATACCTTTCGCATTTCTTAAGTAAATATCAGTTAGATCAGACTTACTAAGATTAGCATTAGTTAAATTAGCATTAATCACCATGGTTCTTCTAAAATCAACATTAACAAAATTTGCACATTCCAAATTGGCATTCAATAAGTCAGCACCTCTTAAAATAGCATTACTGAAATAAGCACCTCTTAAGTTAGCATCATAGAATTTTACACATTCTAAATCAGCACCGCTAAAATTAGAATCTTGCAAATCAGCCTCAGTGAAATTGGCAAATGATAAATCAAGATTACTGAAATTAGAATTTTGTAAATTAGCTCTATAGAAACTTATTTTATTTTTTACAGCATTTTTTAATAATTCTCTCCATGTATTACAATCTGAATCATAGATTATTTCTCCGTTATCCCATCTAGCTATTTTCATTATTTATCCTTTATTTTTAAATTCCTTATATTTTTTATACATCAGCAGAATAGTTTATTGAATCAATCATGCTTCTTATAAGATTTGTAATTGAACTGCTCTTTATTTTCAATCCCTCAGATGGTTCATTATCATTCTTTATTGGAGAATATTCAAAAACATCAGCTTCCATCTTTCTAACTAAAGCTAATACTGCATTGTATGCAATTATTTTTGTGTATGTTTCTTCAATGAAATTTTGCACATCTTTATCGAAAATAAAATTCAACAAATCACTAGGTAATGGAAGTTGAATATCTTTATAATGTAAGCAAATTCCATAGACATTGTCTGATGTTAAATCGCATTTTCCAACAATAGAGAAAAAGTTATTTATTTTAACAGTTGGATTAAAACAATAACTTTCTTTGTCTAAACCTATAAGCACAACTTCGTGGTTCTTTGGGATCTTTTCTGTAAATTCATCACCCACTTCATCCCATTTTCTTAATTTTTCTGCCATATAATTTATCATTTTATTTCCTTTTATTTTTATTAACTATTGTTTTTCTTGTGAATTTTTAAATTCCTTATAATCATTTATAATTATCTTATAACATTTCAATCTAGAAATACTATCTTCACCATTGTCACTAGGAAATTCATTATCATTATTCCAAAAGTTTTCTTCCCACTCTTTGATCGTTCTTTCAAGGCAACCAATTTTAATTATCGGCTCTTTACCAGTTTGTTTTAATACATATGATCCATATTTATATAATTTATAATATTTAAAATAATCGATACCTTTAACATTAGTTAAAGTAGCATAATTTAAATCAGCTATAGTTAAGTCAGTATTAGTTAAATTGGAATCAATTAAATCAGCACAAATTAAATCAGCTCTAGTTAAATCAGCTCTAGTTAAATCAGCTCTAGTTAAATTAGCACCAAATAAATCAGTATTAGTTAAATTAGCATTAGTTAAATTAGCATTAGTTAAATTAGTATATCTTAAATAAGAATTAATTAAATTAACATTAGTTAAATTAGCATGAGTTAAATTAGCATAAATTAAATTAACATTAGTTAAATTAGAATGAGTTAAATTAACATATCTTAAGTCAACATTAGTTAAATCAGCATGAGTTAAATTAGCATGAGTTAAAGTAGCACCAAATAAATTAGCATTAGTTAAATTAGCATGTCTTAAATTAGCATTAGTTAAATTAGTATTAATTAAATTAACATTAGTTAAATTAGTATGAGTTAAATTAACATATCTTAAATCAACATTATTTAAATTAACATTAGTTAAATCAATATTTTTTAAATCAGCCTTATAAAGACTTACATCATTTTCTATAGCACTTTTTAACAATTCTATATATGAATTACATTCTAGCTCATAGATTACCTTTCTGTTGTCCCATCTAACTATTTTCATCATTTATCCTTTATTTTTAAATTTCTCATAATCTTTTATCATTATCTTGTAGCATTCAAGTCTAGCTACACTATATTCATTTCCATTATTAGGAAATTCATGATCATTATTCCAAAAGTTTTCTTCCCATTCTTTAATGGTCCTTTCAAAACAACCCATTCTAGCCATAGGTTTTTTATTAGTTTGTTTTAATACATATGATTCATATTTATATAATTTATAATATTTAAAATAATCGATACCTTTAACATTAGTTAAATTAGCATAAGTTAAATTAACATTCGTTAAATTAACATTTGTTAAATCAACATTGGTTAAATCAACTCTAGTTAAATAAGCACCAAGTAAATTAATATTTTCTAAATTGGCATTAGTTAAATTAGCATGTCTTAAATTAGCATTTTCTAAATTAGCATTTTCTAAATTAGCATTTTCTAAATTAGCATTTTCTAAATCAGCATTTTCTAAATCAGCTTTATAAAGACTTACATTATTGTTTATAGCACTCTCAACTAATGCTTTTATTGAATCACATTCTAGTTCATATATTATTTCATGATTGTCCCATCTTCTTAATTCCATTATTTATCCTTTTTCGTCTTCAACTACTTCATAGTTTTCCCACACATTAACTCTGTTGTTGTTATTTGCACTCCACGAATTTCTTCCATTAGAAAAAACCACTATTTTTCCATTTTCGGGAAAGTGTGAGAAGTGACATTTATTTTATATCCAGCACTACTGTTCTAAACTAACACTTTTGTATCTATTTTCAATTTAGGATAGACTCGTTCCCACTCTGTTTTGCCATTACAATAACTCCAAATGCAAGAGGCAGGCGACGAGTCATTGTTTCTAATGTATCTATATTTTTTTCTCTCTTTTTTGTCATAAATATAATGACTTGCTTTACCTTTCATTTTCCACTTCTCTCCATTTTTTAGTCTTTTAGCTAATTCTTTACTATTTTTAAATTTCATCTTTAATCTCTTTTATTATAATTAGTTTATTTTATACTTTTATTATTTTATTATTTTCGTTTTATTTTGTTTTGATTTTAGCTTGAAATTTCCATGCTTCTAAGTTTTGATCTCTTGAAAATACTACTAAGCTCATTGTGCATATATTTATACTTATGCTTATGTTTTTGCATATGATTATCTTTTTAAGAACCACTAGTGAATTGCATAGATGTAGCTATTGATTCCAATTCATCTAGTGTTCTAGCAAACATCAGAAAGCCATGGTTCTTTAAGTTAATCACTCCAAAATCGTGTGTAACTAATTCTACTATTTCGTCTACTTCTCGCAGATCTCCACATGGATAATAATGCTTTGTTGTTGGGGCATCATCAATCAGTGCATGTCCATGTATGAAGAAATTAATTGCTGGTAACGCTTCATACAGAGCCATTTGAATTGGGCTGTCTACACTAGGTTTTTTCTCACCAAAATATCGTAGCACACCATTAATTGTTGTAATTTGTACCATGTCAGCTGGCGTAAGACTATTCTTATCCGTGTTTCTTGCTGATACTAAGACTGAAAAGTTTATTGTTCTGATAGATGGAAACATTTTTGTACATCTTGTAGACAAATTGCCAAAATATCTAATATTTTGTTCTGCTGATTTTAGTTGTACCATTTTATTTATTCGTATCAAGTGTTCGATTGGGTTAACCATAGATAAAGTGCCCTTTCTATTTGCACCTTTTGTCCACGCATATAAATTTTCGATGCTTATCGATAAATTATGTATGCTATCTCCAGTGTACCAACTGTTATTTAAAGCATCAATAAATTGAAATTTAAATTTGTCACTTTCCTTTTCTATTGCTATTACTGCGTTTCCACCATACTTAAAAATTCGTGTGACTGCGTCTATTTTGGTTCTACAATCACTAAGCACTTTACTAACTATAAGTACTGCACCTATTTTTTTAACTATTTTAATTTGTTTGATGTCGTTATTAATGTCTGGCATCCATAATACTAAATCATATTGAGGTATTGTTTTAGATATAGTTTTTAATTCTTCTATTGAACCACCATTGACAGTGGTAGCATCTGGAAAGCTCACACAAAGTTTTTAATTAAGCCAGAGCTTCTTGGTTCTTTACCAAAGCAACCTGACACTATTAGTGTTTTTCTCATTATTTAATTCCTTTTTTTAAATCAACTTTAGTTGTGTGTAGTATAAACTTAAGAGTTTTCTGATTCTAATTTTTCATTTTTAAATGCATTATAATCTTCAATGCTATATATGCACTTTCTACTAATCGTATCTCTATGTAATATTTTCATCATTTATCCTTTTTAAATTCATTATAGTCATTACTATTATTATTAAATTCACTATCATTATAATTATTACAAAGGAAAGAACCACAGTTTTATGACTTTAGATTTTTTTATAAACTCTCTACCTGTTCCAGCCAATTTTTAAGTTTGTCTTCTTTTACTTTGGCTACAAAACCATTCTTATGAACGAAGATAGAATTGGATTCATTAAATAAAAGGTTAAGATTTCTATCCGCACTAAATTCAAAGCTACCAGCTTTCGTAGGAATTACTTGGATGGTCCAGCAATTTTGTACCTCGTCTGGGAATGCTATCCATTTTGATTCAGTAGTTTCTCCATTTATTATTTCGTTCCAATTAGGAATGAAATTGTTCATTTTGATTACATTTGATTTTTCATGTTTCTCTAGTGCTTGCAAAATAATTTCTTTATTCGCTTCTGCAACCTTTTTATTTATCTTCTCTAATTTATCTATCATTGATACAAAATAGTCTACATTATTATTTCCTTTTAGGAAATTATTAAGAATTAATACAACCTCCGTAAATGTCTTATCTGAATCCTTGTTGCTGTTCATTAATTGAACCCACTTAATTATAGGGTTGTCAGATTTCTTTACACCTGTGTCGTGTTCATCAATTATAGACACCAATGTTAATTGCTCCTCACTTAATAGTTCACTAGGTGGGTTACCAAGTGCATCATCATATAGTATTTTATCTATTGATAGCTTTTCGGCTACCATCCCTGCTGAAGATAGCCTCCCACTATAGTCTTCTTGATGATGATCAAAATTATTATTGTTATGGTTATATTTTCCTCCAACATCAACAACGAATGTTGTACGCGTCTCTTGTGCTTTTTTTATTATATATTCATCTCTTGTTCTGATTATATTAAGGCAAGGTTTAGTTTTAACTTTTTCATAAAAAAATAAGATTATGGCACATGCCATGGCTTCATCTGCATGAAATACTCCGTTGTGTGTTGTTATATTCACTAAATTTTGTGCATGTTTCATTATTTATCCTTTTTTTTAAATTCATTGTAATCTTTAATCATCTTCTCGTAACACTTAAGTCTATCCTTACTTTCTCTTTTTCAATTTTACCCCAAAATAGAGAGGCTACTGCTATGCTCATGCAGATAGTCAGTACCAATACTATAAACTCTATCATTTTTAGTACTTTAATGTAGAAATTACATCATAATCAGTAAGTAAATTTACTCCACCCATTATTGTGTACTCTGGATTGAGTATCACTAATACTTCAACTTCTTTTAGTTCAGAATAGTTTTCAAACTTTTTAATATTTCTTTTCAATTCACCATCTTTGAGATTATCAAATTGTGATTTTTCGATTAAAATTTGACCTCTTTCAAAACTCCATATAAATTTGTTCATGATTATTTCCTTTAATATTTTTGTGTTTATTTCATATTACTGTTGGTTAGCAAGAGTTAAATTAGTATTATTTTAATTAATAATTAAATTTGTTCATGATTATTTCCTTTAATATTTTTTGTGTTTATTTCATATTACTGTTGGTTAAAAGTTGGTTGATTAGATTTGTTAAAAGATATTTTTAAAGTGATAAAAACATTACTTCTATCACTTTAAAATTAAATTATTAGTGTAATTCTTGTCTCGCTATTAGTAGCAAGGATTCCTAAAAGCTTCCAAATTTTAAAGAAACTTCCAGCTACAATTGGATCATTAAGAAGGCATGTTAATATTAATCTCTGCCGTTACAAAAAAAGTATAACAAAAAGTAGCTAAATTTTTCTTTAATGTTTTAATGCCTATCCAGAACCACGATGAATGTTCACTGGTTTAGTTAGATAATTGTGTATAACAACTATAGTGTCACCAAATGGTATAGAGAACTTTTTGGATATTCTCAAGATAGAGTATCCATTGAAATAATGTTTTATTATCTTATCTTCCAATATTGTGCTGCTTTTCATGATTTATCCTTTGCTTGTTGAACCGAAATTATCGTTTTTAGGCGATTTTCGACCCATAGCTTGTTGAAGTACGACATAAAATTCTTTTATATTTTTAGAGGTAAATACTCTGTTTTTCTACTGTATCCATAGTGTTCATGTTGACGAATATGACACTTTCTACAGAGCAATCTTAGATCAGATAACTCTTCATTTCCAAGTCTTTCATATGTTATATGATGTACATTTAAATTGTTTTTAGACTTACATAAACAACATTTATTTCCTTGTAAAGATTTTAATTTTTGCTTTAATTCATGCCAATCTTCTGATTGTAAATATGTCTTTTTATCTGCTGCGGACATAAACATATTGCTGTTATATTTGTCCTCTTCATACCTCTTACATTTAGATAAATAATCTTTAATTTCATCAAATGTTGGCATCTTTTTTTTGATGTCTTTTTTGATTTTTTTTATCTCATAATACCATCCAATTAAAGCTGCAATTGTTCCAACTAAAACTACCATTAATAATATAAATTGTCCCATGTTTTTTTCCTTGTTTTTTAACTGTAAATTGTTGCTTATTATCAACACTTATTTGTTTAATATCAACACTCATTTTTAACTATAAATTGTTGCTTATTATCAACACTTATTTGCTTATTATCAACACTCATTTTTAACTGTAAATTGTTGCTTATTATTATCATTAAAAAAAGGTAAAAAAAAAAAAGAAAAAAGCATAAAACAAGAGCTTTATATCTCTCTTGTTTTATTTCATACAGTGTGGATTATAGCTAATTTCGCTATCTGCCTCTACTGTGTTTTTTCCAATTTTCATAAATCTTATATTATCAGATAATTTCGTGGCACCTATAGATACTCTGAAGTCATCGATGATTTTCTTTCTGTCATTATTTAAGCTCTTTAACTCTATCGCATATGATTGTCTAAATCTTCTGGCGACCCCTGGTAAAGCCATTGCTGCATCGTGGATAGTTACTATCCACTCTTTATCCATTTTATATACTATACTGTTCATAATTTGTGACTCTAGATTATGAATCAGACAAGTATACCAGAACAATTTCATGTAGTTATAGTCTGGTATATATTTTGGTTCTCTTGTGAATGAGCGTTTATAGCCATCGCTCGTAAATGCCTCAGTGACTCTTATCGAAGCACCAGCAGCTTTCCATTTGTTGACATTTATGCTGAACGAATCATTCCATATTTTCATGTGTATTCTAGGCTGATGTTTTGAATATCCTTTAAGAATTGCATCTTTAAATTTGATTAGCATAGATAGACCGCCACTTGCAAATTCCTTGCTAATGATTCTTACTTCTTCACTGTCTTTCCATTTGGCGTCGTTTATAGCCTCTGTGCTTGCCTCTGTGCTCTCTTCTAGTAGTAATTGATGGTATGAGTTGCCACTAGAGCTTATAAGTGCTCTGATGGACTTATTAGAGCCATAGAATTTAGGAGTACCAGCTTTTTTATTTGATAATCTTCTGCTACCCTCTATTTCCCATGGGTCATGCATCTTATCACCTATTACGCTGGTTCTGAGTAGTAATCTTTCATCATTCATTAAGGCTCCTGATATTTGAGCCAAAGACATAGACGAGTCTACTTCAAGAGGTATGCTCCATCTTACGAACTTCAAATTACTAGCAAACAATCTATCTAGTTCGCTATATATTCTATCTAGCCATATTGTTTTATATAGATTCTTGTGTGTCAGCAAGGGGAATCTTTTATTTTCGTAGAAGCGTTTTCCATCTGCAAATCTAGACTCTTCAGTCTTTGCAATAGTATCATTTAACTCTGCTATAAAATAATATATATCATTTAATTGGTCTTGGTTCTTTACAGTCACAATTACTGTCTCATTAGTTATAACCATAGCTCTAAAGTCTTTGGAACTGATGATATTTCCTATTCTCTTAACTGCTTTGAAGATAGATCTTCCTCTGCTGTCACTAACATTTAGCTCATTATTATATTCTTTCTCAGAACCAGCGACGTAGTAATCCAAAAGACTATTTATAATCTTTTTATGATTTGCTTTATCTATGAGAAACTTGTCTCCGATGAGACCCTTTGTAATTTGTTTATTAATACCTTTAACCAGATTATCATAAATTAATTTTCTATATTTAGTAATATATTTTACATCTAATTTGAATTCTCTTTTAGCTGCCATAGCAAAACCAGGTCTTCTTAATCCAGTCTTTCCTATACCAGATTTAGTTTTAACCAAGTCTGGTATGGTACGGTCAGTGTTGAGTCTTAGGCTGTATTTACTCATTTTAGAGATGAATCTGTAGTTTAAAATCTTACTATCATCTAATAAGCTATTATCGAATTTAAACTCAGACCATCGCGTCTTTACGACGCTCTCGCCCATTTTGTTTTTATGCATAATGTATGTGAAGTCACGAACTAATTCTGGTGATAGTTTTGACCAATATGGCAAGCCAAGCCCATCTTGACCGTTTACCAGATTTCTGTCAAGAGTGTTTAGCAATGACACAGTCATATCGCTGTCTATTCTAATATAATCTTTATCTTCTTGGCTTAGGTTATTTTCTATATATTCTTTGATCATTACGGTTCCTTATGAAGTCCCTGTGGGCATTAGTATAATTAGATTCCCGTTTAGGAACCATGTTCAATAATCGTTTCTATCTTTGATTAAAGGCTCAAAGATAATTGTAAATTTTTGGAGTAGCTGGTAATAGCCGTGTGAGCTGTTTACCATTTTCTCCTTTTGGTATATGCTGGTAACAGTGTCTCAGAACCAGCGAGAGAGAGTTTCTAAGTAGTCTTGTTTAGTTCTGCCTCGTACTCAGCACTTGCTATTTCAATATCAAGCAACTCTTTCTTAAGATTTTTTAACAGAATTTTCTCTCTTGCTACCCATTTAGTTGGGTTGCTTTTATTTATCAGCACCATGGAATTAATTTCCATATTTAGTTTGTTTTCAATTTGATCTTGCAACAATATAGATTCTAAGAACTCTTCAACCAGCATTGTATACGCGTCAAAATCTGGCTTAATTGGTTTCACTATTGCAATTTCATCACTCTTGATGTCATTTCTTAACCATGAGTGGTAGCCTCTTGCCTCTTTAATATCTTCCATTAAGCACAAGTCGATATCCAATGTTTCTATCAATGCATTTTGGTTTCTACTAAGTTCAGAGTGGTCACCATCTTCACATGGAAAGCATGCTATTGATGAGATTAAATTGGTTAATCCCATTACTCTTCCAAACTCACTACGCAAAGCATATTTGATTCTATTTTGCAACTTTTCATCATCGAGGTTAACTGTACTTGCCATGCTTTTAATATAATTTGTGAGTATAATAATACTCTCTCTTTCTATCGCTCTAATAAGTTTAAATTGCATTTTGGCTGAAGTTTTCATTGTATCTAATGTTCCACTAAGTGTAGCGTTTACTGCAGCCTCTTTGAGCATAGCTTGTGATGTTTCTTTTCTTTCTCTTGCAACACTTTTTACTTTTGCTATCCCTTTTTCTCTATCAGCTTTTGCTTTTGCTTTTGCTTTGGCATCTTTTGCTTTTTTAGTTCTAGCAGCTTTTGCCTTTTTTAATTTTGCAGCTTTTGCTTTGGCATCTCTCTTAGCTTTTGCAACCTCAGATTTTGACATTGTATCTATTGTGTTTTCAGTTGCGTTTTCTGCCATTTTATTGTTTGTATTTTCCATTTTATTTTCCTTGTTTTAATTGATTTTATATCTATATGTTTTTACACATACTACATGGTTATTTTTTGGCGTATTTTTTTTGCTGATTATTGCTGCATATTTTTAGCCTTTTTTTCGAATTCGATTATGAATTTTTGTTCCGTTTTGGTGTATGGTCTTGCACGGTTATGGTTTATAAATTCGTAATCGGATTCGGCTATTTTTTTGTAGCAATTTTTGCACTTGGTTCTTATACCTTGTTGTTTGGATTTGATTGCGTCGTGGTTAACAATTGATCCGCATGAGCACATGAGTTTAATCTTGTGGTTCTGGATGGATATTATTTCCAACTCTCCGATTCGGTCTCCGATGTTGTACATGGTATTCCTTTTTTGTTTTTGTTATGGAAATGGCTTTAGGCATATGCTGTAGCCAACTGTAATTATTATGATGTAGGTGATGATGAGAATTTTGGTTATCATTTTTTTTTGTCTCCTTTTTTTTAGGGATAGGAGGTTTTAGGGCGGTGTTTTAGGGTGTGTTTATATTTCGTTTAGGAGTGGTTATCGATATTTGTAATGATAATGAATATCAATATCGAAATTAGTATTTTTTTTAGAAAGTGAGTAGTGAGTTTTTGTCAATGATTTCACCCACTCCAGCCAAGCTTTGTCCCTATAGAAATTGCAACTTTATCACCCGATAAAATACATTTACTTATTGATATTCATTATCATTATCAAGTGTATTGATATTCATTATCATTATCAAGTGTATTGATATTCATCACTTCCTCCCTATATTCCTTGCTTTGCACCTATGCTACTACATTCATCGATACTATCATGAAGCTATATCCAATTGTAATTGTTACTACATATGCTATTGTTAATATTTTACTCATTACTCTCTGCCTCCTTTAAAGGTTGTTGCTTTTTTTGTGGTTATTACTTTCTGTTACTTTCTGTTATTGCTCTGTTGTTACTTTCTGTTATTGCTTTTTATTGCAATAATCACAAAAATCAATTGTTGAAGTACCCCCATTTATATTTCTTAAAATGTAGATAGTTTTTGGCTACAATTGTTAATAAATTTTGGTGAGTTATGTTGGTTTTGCGATACTATATATATAGGGTTTGGATTTGCTTGAGTGTTATATATATTTGGTTGGTGACATGATTGTATTTAATAGCTTGTATTTTCTACGAGTATTGTATGTGGTTCTGAATTGATTAACTCTCCGCAAGTCAATACCTATATAGCCAAATTAATGACTATAAAGCATTGATTTTATCTTGAACAGTTTTATAACTACTTCTAGTTATATTTTTATCATCAAGCTTATCACTGATTTTACCATATTTACGAGTGTTTATTTCACTCGAACCTACTTCCCATAACTGTAACTTTGACTCAGCAACTGTTATACTTTTGTCTGTAGCAACTTGTGCTAATCTGATTAGTCCTATTCTATATATTACAAACAACAATATTAATGCTATGATTACTGTACTTATTCCGATTCCTAATTCCATTTTATTTTCCTTATTTAATTTTAATTCTTATCACATAGTGTAAATACAAAGTCCTTAGGAGGAAAGCCTTGTATCTACATTATGTGATAAGAATCATTTTATTTATTAAGAACCAAGTTAATGGCTCAAACAATTTATTGATACTTACTCTCTATCGCGTAAAACTAACTCAAAGATATTACATCTTCAAGTCAAGTCCAGTATCAGCACTACATTCATTTATAATACACCATATCAATGCATTATCTGTAATGAAGTTGCTATGATTACAACAAGCTCTTAAGTCAGCTTTATTTTTACTACTCAATGCAGAGTCCAATGCTTTATACCCACCATTAGCTCCACCCTTTTTAACTATTGCAGTCAGTACCTTTTTAGTAGCTGGCTTTAATTTAATACTAAGTTCCATGTCATTTCCTTTAATTTAAAATATCACTACATATAAGAAAAAGAATACCGAAAGGTATTTAATGATGAAAAGAATCATAAAAGGAATACTGGAAGATAGGGGGGGAGGGATTTTGGTAAGCTGGAGCGATGGGGGGTAATACAGACTTACAAAGAAAAATATTATTTTCTTACGTGAGACAGGAAAGTAACAGACTTACAAAGAAAAATAAATATTTCTTACGCGGGGGCAATACATACCTACAAAGAAAAATAAATATTGTTTACGCGTGTGCTTGCTTCATATTTTTGCATTATGACGCGAATGACAATTCAGAACCAGTGTTGCATCATTTATGTAAATATTAATCGCGTATCATTTTTTGTATAAGCAAAAATTAAATATGTATGATGTAGAATACTTATTAGCTACAAAAAAATTCATTACGAAAAAAGGTTGAGCATATGGATTCCAAGAAAAAAGTCAAACGCAAAAAGAAAAGCAATGGCAAATGTGGCAGCAGAACTTATAGGGTTCTAGATCCATAGACAAATATTTTAAATGTGTTATAATGGTTCGAGTCAAGTCAATAGACCGCATACGAATCTTGAACCAAGAATCTAACCAAAAAATGTCTGGCTTTTATAGTTGTATTTGTGCCAAATTAAACAAAATCAACTATTTATTTTCGTAGGGACTCTAACTCTGTGGTTCTGAGACACTGTTACCCAACATATACCAAAAGAAGAAAATGAATTACCAGCTCACACAGCTATTACCAGCTCACACAACCTACTCCAAAATTTGTTGACAAATTAATGTATGATATAATCTAATCATGAATAAAATTAAACCTAGACCAACTAAGCCTATGGACGAATTACCAGAGTGGGCATATACGAAATCAGAGTTCGAAGATATATGTTGGTCGACTGCCGAAATAATAAATGGGGTTAGAATGGTTTTTGATAATAAAGAATACAAAAGACAAAAGTATTATGAGCAAAACAGCACAATGCTAAAGATTGGAATATTATGAGCAATATAGCCAAGTTAATTGGGGTTAGTGAAAATACCATGTCTAACGCGGATGGTGCCGCCCTCTGTGGTTCTGAATTAACGAGAGTTTATCTTATGAAATTTGAGATGCCAGATACAAAAGAAATAGTATGGAAAGTTGGAAAAAGCTCTGGTTCTTCTTCACTTAATAGATTTATGCAGATATGCAGAGCAATGTATATAAGGTATAGGGTTATGCCAATGGCTAAAATAAAACGAGATAGAAAATCAGATAGTGCGTACGAGTGCGAAGCAAAAATACATAAGCTACTTCAGAACCACGCATATATGCCTAGCAAAAAGTTTGATGGGTGTACAGAGTTTTTTAAATGTGAAGAGGAATTTATTATTGATGTGTGGGAAAGTGTTGCGATAGTTACTAATTAATTTCTACCAGCCCATTTTAATATGGGTCTGGTAAGTTTCCATCTATAATTGTTTCTATCTCCATAGAATCCATCTCAACTTTTTTGGCTTTAGCAATTCTATCTTCTTTTAGCTTTATACTTAACTCTTCATCATCAAGTGCTAATATTTGCATAGCTAAATAAGCAGAGTTTATAGCTCCAGCTTTTCCTATTGCAACTGTAGCAACTGGCATTCCAGCTGGCATTTGAACAGTAGAGAGCAATGCATCCATTCCGCTTAAAGCAGAAGCGTCCATAGGTACACCAATAATTGGCTTAACAGTTTTAGAAGAAAGTACTCCAGCTAAATGAGCAGCCATTCCAGCAGCAGCAATAAATACTTGTGCACCCTTTGCTTCAGCTTCTTGGATATAAGTTGCTGTTCTCTCTGGTGAACGGTGTGCTGAAGATACGACTAGCTCATATTTAACTCCAAAATCTTTTAATATTTTTGAGCAACTATTCATTACTATATAATCATTTTTAGAACCCATTACAATTGATACGAATTTCATTTAATCATTCCTTTAATTTTGAGATTATTATATTATTATTATCCTTTTAATATAATTAAAGCTACATGATATAGTTTGGTATTTAAAGTTGTAATTAGAATTTTTTATTTGTTGGATATCGGCTGGATACTCGTTCTTCTTCCGCAAGTATTAGATAAAATCTACTACCTACTCTCGAGACTTAGGTCCGAACGAGTTCATGTCCCCATCTCCTAGGCGATCCCGATTTCAGCATGAATCTTAACATAAAAGTTAACTTTTGTCAAGACTGCAATAAGTGTTCCACAATTGATTAAATTCATAAAATAATTCAATTAAATATTAAATAATTCACATAAAGCCCAGTATACGCAGGTAAACAGACCTAAAAGAATTTACAAATTTGTAAAAACCAATAAAAAAGAATTTACAAATTTGTAAAAAATGTAACAATTTATAGCTACAAAGTTGGTATAAGCAAAAAGTGTACCAACTTTTCAATTATTAATTAAATTTAAATATAATCTATCATATTATATAAGAACCAGCTTTATTAAGTTATACTTATAAAAAAAATGGAGACACACTATGGACATAAATATAAGAATAGAACAGATACGAGATATATGTGATCATTTCGTAGATCAAATGGAATCTAAGCTTGACGAAATTGGCATAACACTTAGCCCATCTGATATCATGGAAATATCAGACACGATACTAAAGATAGTTGAATCTGATATCGTTAATTGTGGTTAAAATTAGTTTATTAGACATCTATAGGTAAGAACTATAACAATAGCTCAACTACTTATGATATAATGTTCATATAAAATAATAAATGGAGAAATCAGATGAGTACCAAGAGTAGCAACAAGTTAATGGATGGGCATTCAGATGCCTATATGCTTGAGCCAGAAGAGAGTCAAGTAATTACGAAAGAGAGACTAAAGGCAATCCTGCCAAAAGGAAGCACTGCTAGTGTTGGTCCAAAAATACTAGAACTAATAAATAGCATGGGTGATTCAACTGGTTTGCCACAAAACCTCCTAGAAGAACAGTTCCTAGGTAATCTTCACATTATGAATAAGATGAAAGGAATTGGAACACTAGACATTATAAATGCAACTAAGTTTTGTAATCTTAAAAGAAATTATAGTAACAGAAGAGCATGGTCTATCGTTTTCCCAAAACAATATAATAGACTTGTTGAAAATGATCAAAAAATAGACAACCATGTTAGCATGTATAATGGTAGAAAGCTAGTGCAAATGATTGACGAGGAAATGTTAATTCCAGTTCATTTACAATATATACCAAATTTTCATTCTGCTATATCTGAACTTACAAAGATTGGTGTCTATGCTAATTCTGGCGAAGATAGTAACGGAAAAGCTATAGTGGTCACACCAATGGTTAGGGTTCAAGCATTAAAAGAGCTTGCAGTATTAACCAAGCCACCAGTTCAATCCAAGATAGATATAACCGTAAGTCAAGGTAAAGAAGCTGAAGAATCACAAAGAAACATGAATGAGCAACTTAGCAAGATAGCCGCACACTTAGAGCAAAGCGTAGCATCTGGTAAGAGTGTCGAAGAGATTCAAGCTATAGATATAGACATTATCACCTCTGGTTCTGATTAGTTATGATTAAGGTTAATGGGAAAGACATAAACGAGCACAACAAACCAGAGAAAAATAAGATTGTGCATGAGAGAAACGACATTTCATATGCAGATGGTAATTTTGATTCTGGTTATCAAAATTGGTCTGAATATGAAGCAGCAGTTAAAAGGGGCGATGAGATTAGCCCACCTATTGTTAAAAATAGAGTAGATCCAAATCAAAAATATAAATTCAATGTAGATAAGGCACTCGACTCAATAGATTTAACTTTTTCAGACTATACTCCTAGTAAAGAGGCAATCGAATTTTTTATATTAATAAGATTAGTGATGGGAGAAGAACCAGAGTTAAAAAATAGTAAAATGCATTACTTCTTAGTAGATCTTGTATTCAATAAAATAAAAGTGGAAGACTATCCTTTTCCAGATGAGATAAGAAGCAAGATCAGATTAAACCCTAAGAAAATAGCCATAATAGCAGCTAGGCGTAGTGCAAAAAGTACGATACTCACAACTTATCTACCTATCTATGTTGCGATAAAAGGCTTAATACCTAACTTTGGTTCGGTTATGTTTTGGGTATCTTTTGGAGACTCTCAACAGTCTGGTGCAAGGGTTCAAGCTAATTCAATTCGTGATATATGTGAGGAAAGCGAATTTTGCAAAACTTATTTTGAAAAGATGAGATTTACAGATGAAGAATGTGAGTTTACAAGAAAAGGATCTGGTAAGTCTTCAAAAAGATCATTTATGTTTAAAGTAAAGGGAGCAGCAGGTGGATCTATTCGTGGTATTAGATACAAGGGTGAAAGACCTAATATACTAACATTTGATGATATTATAAAGACTGAGGCTGATGCAAATTCAGTTATCATAATGTCGAAACTTAGATCAATGATATACTCTGATGCAGAGAGTGCTATGTCTAATCGTTCAAAGATTATAATAATAAATACTCCATTTAATAAGAAAGATCCAGTATATAATGCACTGGAAAATGGTGTATGGACGCCAATGTGTATTCCAATGTGTAAAGAGATATCACTTGATTTAAAAAAAGAAGATTTTGTTGGTTCGTGGGAAGCGATGAATAACTATGATTGGGCTATTGAAAGATATCATGATGCACATTACGGTGATACTCTTCGTGAATTTAATCAGGAGTTAATGTTAAGAATTGCGAGTGAAGAGCAAAAGTTAATAAAAAAAGATCAATTACAATGGTATAGTAGAAGCCAGATTGAGAAAAATATTGCTGGATACAAGATAGTTGGCACAACCGATTATACTGCAAGCAATAGCACAGATGGTGACTTTAGTGCTACAATGCTTTGGGCTGTCAATCATATAGGTGCGTGGTTCTTGCTCGACATGTCATTGAAGAAAGAGGGTATAGAAGAACAATATGAACATATATTCAGAATGGTTCAAAAATATAGCTTACTTGGATGCTCTGCAATAGAAGTTGGTATAGAAGTAGATGGTCAGCAACAATTAAACATACACGCACTGAAGTCTGCAATGAGACTGAAAAATATATATTTTTCATTTAGTAAACAGATAGGAAAACCATATGGCTCAGAGGGCTTTAGCAGAGTAGGTTCTAGCAAGCACGGTCACTTTATGAGAGTCCACCCAATATTTCAGAACAAAAAGATATATTTTCCAGAGGAACTAATTGGTTCTCCAGATATGGATGAATTGTTGGAAGAATTAAATAGTGTTACATATACATCTCTAACAGCTATTCATGATGATGGAATAGATTGTGTTTCGGCAATCGGTCTTCTTGATATAATTTTACCGTCTATGATTGGCTACTCAGATGATCCTATCCAAGAAAACAGAATTGATAATCCAGTATGGAAAGATATGATATTTAGCAAAAATAATAGTGATGAGAGAGTCAATTCAGTTATATTCTGACTTAAACATGGTATAATCACAAAAAGTAAAATATATTAATTTACTACAAAGGGTGTACCCATATGACTATTCAAGAAATTATTACTATGGCTAGATACGGAGAGCTTAAGCAAGTATCAATTGGAGAAGATGATAACGCAGTTGTTTCCTATATTAACTTGGGCAATATAGAACTGTATAAAAGATTTACACTGCAAACAGATGAGGTGATTATAGAACTTGGTGTTGCTACAGATCAATCTAGTCCATATCAGATGATAAGCGATACCGTATATGAGATGCCATCTGGGTTTATGTACATAGTTGGTGCGTACGAAGAAAATGGAGCTAGAATACCAATAAATGAAGAAGATGACGCATTATCAATAAATACTATATCATGGAATAGAATACAAATTCCATCATCTTCTGCAAATGCAAATATAAGTATAATTTATGTTTCTTCACCAAGACTATTTACATCATTAGATTTGCTCGAGCAACTTCCGTTGCCACCGCAATTATATGAGGCACTGCTACATTATATAGGATATAGAGCACATGGTTCCGTCGATGGACTAATAAATGAAGAAAATAATACTCACTACCAAAGATTTGAAAGAAGCTGCAATAGGGCAAAAGCTGATGGATTAATAACATCAGACAGTTTTGAATCAACAGCAAAATTCAAAAAAAGAGGATTTGCATAATGAAAAGGACATCAAGTCTGTTATCAAACAATATAGCAGTGGATAGATCAATCGATAGTAGTTTCGATGATATAAGAGAGATAGGTGAAATCAGTGACAAGATAGTAATTGTTGCTAATAATATTCAAGCGATATTAGATGTTTCAGTTGGTATTCCAATTATAAATCAAAAGCTAGACACAATAGAAGAAAATGCTACAGCAGACCAAACTGATTTAGAAATTAAAGTTGCATATGAAAACAATACAAATACAAATGCGTATACAGATATTGACTTATCAAAGCTACTAAACATATCTGTATCCCAACCAATTGATCTAGATAATATCGGCGGTAATACAGTTACCAATTTATCATATACTGCTAGCTTGTTAAATGGTATAGTAGAAAGTTCGGATGGGACAGACGCTACAATACCTCTTGTCGTATCTGGAGGCAATGCAGGTCTCTCCGCTGGTTCTGATAAAGCAAAATTAGATTCTATAGAGACGAGTTCAAATAACTATAGTCATCCATCTGGAGATGGCAACTTGCATGTACCATCAAATGGAACAACTAATAATGGAAAAGTTTTAACTGCATCATCTGTAGCTGGTGTTTCTACTTGGGAGACTTCTGCTGGTGGTTTTACTGATCCAATGACTACGCAAGGAGATATAATATTCAGAAATGCGTCTAATGCAACTTCTAGATTACCAGCTGGATTAAACGATCAAGTGTTGACAAGTGACGGAACTAATATTTTTTGGAACACCAATCCTACTGGTGTTACTAACCATACAATGCTTAGTAACATTGGTACTAATAGTCATGCACAGATTGATTCACACATTGCTGATACGAATACTCATTTTTCACAAAGTTCGATATCAATAACAGAAAGTCAAATTTCTAATCTTGGTGAATACCTATCTGATAACGACTTTACTTCACAAGGATTTATGGTATCAGATGGTGCAGGAAATTATACTGTAGATAATTCCACATATAGTCTATCTGCACATAATCATGCTGGTGTATATGAACCAGTTGATGCCGATATAGTAAGAGCACCATCTAATATATTACCAGCATTGGACGGAAGCAATTTAACAAATTTATCTTCATCTAGTTCAGATAAAGGAACATTAACTCATTCTTTTTTAGCGAATGAAACAGTAGCTATTCCATTAATCGCACCAGTTGCTATTCCTATAGTAGCTATAACAAAAGATGTGCAACAAACTGGAGTAAGTCATAACTATTGGGATACTGGAGCAAATCCAAGCAACTACAACATAGAAGACTCTGCCTACAACACATCTATTACACCTAGTGGAATCAGTGGCTACATTATGCTTACTCTTGGTGCTGGTGCTTTTACTACAACAGACCTCCGCAAAACAATTAGAGGTAATGGTGGCGAAGCAGTTCTTGTAGACATCAATGGAGCCGCAATTGTAATTAAAGATTTTCTTAATACAAATCTGATTGCTACAGGAGACTGGACAATGGGATCGGTATCTTATCCACTTACAGGTGCAGAGATATCAAATTTTAAAGAAAATATACCTAGCGGTGGAAGTGGTCTATTGACTTTTAACGGTAACAACACCAAGGCTCAAGAGTTTGACAATGGAAATATCATACTATTTAGCAGAAACGGAGCAGCATCTATTGCTGCAACAAGGTTTATAATAATAAAAAGAGATGGAACCTTGGTTCTTAATCCATCAATTCTTCCAAATACAGGACCTTTGTATGAAATTTATAGATTTGGCTCAGATAATGTATTTTTCTTTAATGCCACAACTTTTAATATCATAAGTAGTACAGGGGCACTGTCAGCTGCTAGTAATATAGTGAATAGCCCTAATCTTGATGTTGGCATAAGTGGCGGAACTTTACCAAATGGGAATGTTTGGATGATAGGTAGAGGAGCAACTGGTATGAGCAAATTTGAGTTTTTAGATGATGGAACACAGCTACCAATAGTTACCCTAGCAACTGGTTCAGAGTCAGGAGTTACTGCTCAACTTCTACCAAATGGTAATTTTATGATTTTTTATCATTTAAGTGGAGCTAATTTTATGACTATAATCGACCAGCTTGGAAATACTGTACTAGCACCAACTATTATAGATGTTGGCGGAAATACTAGTATCCAAAGACTTTTCAAAAGTGGGATTTTCAAGAATGGGAATGTTATTTTTGCCAATAGGACGAATGCTGGTGTAGATGTTTTAAGATTTACTATTTTTGATACAGATGGGAATGTTGTAAAAAGTTCTTTTTCTACAACAACAGATGTATCAGATGTCTATAAATGTGAAGCTATGGAAGATGGCAGAATTGCAGTTTTTGTT
>JAKISX010000033.1 GCA_021648405.1 Sulfurimonas sp.
TTAAGAGATCCAAAGCTTGTGTAATCACCAGTTATTAATACTACACCATCTTCAGCTTCTATCTCCTCTAAACCAGCATCAATTAACTCTAATTCTAATTCCTCTATATCCGTATCATCTTTAAGTGTAAATTCTATTAGTGCTTTTCTATCAAACATAAATTCTAAAGAGCCTTTTGTTAACATCTCCCCACCATTTTTTACAAGTATGTTTTTTACATTTGCTACTGTTCTAGTATTATTATCAGTCATTGTTTCAATAAATATTTGTACTCCATGTGGCGCCTTGCCTTCAAAATTTACTTCTAACATACTAGCAGTATCTTTTGCGCTTGCTCTTTTAATAGCAGCATCAATATTATCTTTAGGCATATTTTCAGCTTTTGCATTTATAATAGCTGTACGAAGTTTAGAGTTCATATCTGGATCACTACTTCCCTCTTTTGCTGCCATTGTAATAATTTTGCCTAATTTTGGAAAAAGCTTTGACATTGCTCCCCATCTTTTTAACTTTGATGCTTTTCTATACTCAAACGCTCTACCCATATCTATTCCTTAACTTATATATTAGCTGCTAATTATGTTTTTAAATTTAAAAATGTATAATAGCATCATTATAATAAAAGGATATTGATGTTATTTAGTTCTAATTTTAAACATCGTTTTTTTAATGCATTTCGTGAACTTTTTGTGCATCATCACGGCTCATTAGAATTTCGTGCAAAAATTCTTGCACTTTTTATCAGTGTTAATATAAATAATCAAGAAGATTATTCTGAGCTTATTGAAAATATAGCAATAAATATCTATAAAAACGATATAAATAGAGCTAATTTATTAATATTAACAATTCAAGAACTTGTAAAAAAAGTAAGAGACAATAACGGCTTAGATGTTGATATGTTAGTTGCACATATTCAAAATGAACTTAAAGTAGTACCAAGATATGCAAAAAAAATAGATACAGATAGCTTAAAAAATTTATTAAATATTACTAAAAATAAGGATACTGCCTCTTATCAAGAAAATATTTTAGAATTTTTAGAGACATTAAAGAAAGATACACTTAAAAAACTTAAAGACTGAATTTTTCTTTTTCAAAAAAACTATCAGCTGAAATATTTTTAAATGCTGCATTTAGTGAAGTGAACAATGATGGGAATTCTTTTTCCATCTTAGAGAGCATCTTTTTCATATTTGCCCGAGCATGTGGTCTTTTTATATCAAAGCGCAACCCTGGACACATCTCATTACCAATAGCTGCAATATCATTTTCATCAACAAATGCGCGAAGTTGTCGCTCACGCATCTGAATAAGTGGACGAATAACTATCAATCCGTTTTCAGCTTTATATTTTGGAGCCAAACTTCTCATCTGACCATTATAAATAAAATTCATAAAAAAACTCTCAGCAGCATCATCCATATGGTGACCAAGAGCAACTTTATTACACTCATTTTCTTGTGCTGCTGTATATAAATAACCTCTTCTCATACGAGAGAAGAAACTACAAAATGATGAATTTTTTCTTATTTTTTCTTGTGCTAATTTAAAAGTATTTGTATCAACTATAATATGTTTTATACCATACTCTACACAATGCTTATGTAACTCATTATAATTTTCACCCATCCCATAAGAGATAGTTACTGCAATAAATTCAAATGAAAAAGGAGCACGCCGTTGTTGTTCTTTCATAGCATGAATCATAGTGAGAGAATCTTTCCCGCCACTTAGGGCTACAAGAATTTTATCACCCTCTTCTATGAGTTCAAATTCAGCATTTGTTTTGCCAAGTTTTGACATTATTTTTTTAGATGGAGATATAGTTTTCATTTTCACTTCTTAATTAAACACAATAAATTGTGCGTGAGCCCACTGCTGAAGTGAACTTAGTGTTAACGTAGTAAAATGGATTTCATTCATTTTGCGTCAACAATGTGATCAACCATTTTCATAATAAATTGGGCTGATATTATTGCGCTTGACTGCATAAATTTATCAAATGAAAAACTAGCATCTGTATCTGCAGTATCACTAATAGAGCGAAGTATAAAAAATGGTATATTTAAAGCATCACATACAACGCCAACAGAGCAGCCCTCCATCTCAAGTGCATCAGCATTAAAGTGTTTAACTATGTTATTTTTCACTTTTTCATCATGTATAAACTGATCTCCAGTTGCAATTGTACCCTCTATAACAGTTTTTCCAAGTTCATGTGCAACTTTTTTTGAAATAGCTATTAGGTCTTTATCTGCTTCAACAAATACACTTCCACCTGGGACAAAACCCATAGGATGACCAAATGCAGTAATATCTAAATCATGTTGAGATAATTTTGATGCTACAATTAAATCACCAATTTTTAAATTTGGATTAATTGCTCCAGCTACACCACTAAAAAGTAGTTTATCACAATTAAAATGTTCAATCATTATAGTTGCTGTTAGGGTTGAAAATACTTTTCCAATCTTAGAATAAGCTACAACAACTTCTACACCTTTATATGTAGCTTCATAATATTCATTATCAGCATATTTTGTCGTTTTATAATTACCTAGTTTTTTTAATATTGGTTCTATCTCTTGGGGCATTGCACCCATTATTGCTATCTTTGACATATATATCTTCCCTATATATTTATTGTTTTAATTATTTTTTCATAAAGTGGTGCTTGATAAATAATATTTGAATCTTCATCTAAAACACAGCTTCCACCCCAAAAACCAAGTCCATCTTCAAAGCCTACTCGATTTACAAAAATAAGTTTTGCCCCGCACTCTTTTGAAACTGTTTTTATAATATCCATCCATTGATTTTGAATCTCTAAACCATCATCACTAAATCCTCGCGCAGGTGAAGCAACAAGTACTATAATATTATCAGGATTTTCTTTTATCAAATCCTCATGGACTGCTTTATGCCATAAATCTTCACAAATTAACATTGAAGTCCTACCAAATTTTGTTTCAAAACTCTCAAATATATCTCCAGCTTCAAAATAGCGTGCCTCTTCAAACATTCCATAGTTAGGTAAATGCACTTTATTGTGTTGGCTTAATAGCTCACCCTCAGAAAAATATAAAGCAGAATTTCTAAATATTGCAGAATCAAGAATTGCTCCACCGACAACTATATCAACATATCTACTAAATTTTTTAAGTTTATCCAATTCATCTATTGTCCAAGCATCCTCTGAAAGTTTATCTTGAAGCATGTAACCATTTAAAGATAATTCACTAAAGACAATTAAATCTGTTTCATCTTTTAATTTATCTATTATTTTTATAATATCATCAAGGTTTGATCGATTTAATTTTGGTGCATTTTGAACTAATGTAACTTTCATTTTAGTTGCAAATTTCCTCTACAACTTTTGCTAAAGATTCATTGTCAGATATATTTAGTGTTTTAAGCTCTTTATTAATTCTACGATTAAGTCCTTTAAGAATGGCACCATTACCAAACTCTATCGCTAAATCAACATCATTAGCTATAGCTAAAATTGATTGTTTATATTTTACAGGTTTAACTAATTGATCTTTTAGTAACAATATTGCTTCATCTTTTGTATTGTACCTATTTGTAGTCACATTAGATACTATAGGAGCTTCAAAACTATCATTAACCATACTAGACATTAAATCTGCTAAAGGTTGTTGCGCAGAGGTTAATAACTCACAATGAGAAGCAACTGACATATTAAGTAATAATGCACGCTTAGCACCAGCATCTTTAAAAGTTTGCTCTAATGATACTAAATCAGATTTCATACCAGCTACAACTAGTTGTCCATCTTGATTATAATTAGCTGGCCAAACCTTTTTTCCAGCACTCCGAGCATCTGTACAAACCCTCTCAACAGATTCATCATCAAGACCTACTAAAACCATCATACCAGCTTCAATACAATCACAAGCCTCTTGCATAAATGTTCCACGTTTATGCACTAACTCAACTGCGTCAACATAGTCAATAGCACCACTTGCGCATAGAGCTGAAAATTCACCTAAAGAGTGACCTAAAAATAGTTCAGCTTTAATGTTTGGGCAAGTATCTTTAAACAATTTATACGCAACCATCTGCACAAGTAAAATTGCAGGTTGCGTATATGCTGTTTGAGCTAATTTATCATTTTCTTCAAAAATCAATTTTTTAAAATCTATACCTACTCGCTCGCTCGCTTTTGCAAACATATCACGAGCAACTTCGCTTGATTCATAAAAATCTTTTCCCATCCCAATTGTTTGACTTCCTTGACCTGAAAAGATCATCGCTATTTTTTTCATTTTGTCCCCTTTAAGATTATCACTATAAATACTGTTTGTTATCAGCTATTTTTTTTCTAAGCGTATTTCTGTTTAACCCTAACTTATCTGATAGTTGCAATTGTGATTTAAACTTACTCAAACCTGCACGAATTAATGGAACCTCATAAAGGTATAACAAATTTCTATAATCACTATTTGAACCTAGTTTACGCTCTATGTAGTTTTCTAATATATCCATAAGCTCCATATCATTAATATCTTGAAGCAGTGAACTGATCATAATTTGCCTCTTAAGAGAGTTAGAATTTTGACTTAAATCAGGTTTGAAATTTTTAATACCTAATGTGGCACTTGTATTAAAAAGCCGTGATGCTTCATCCATATATATTTTTTTTAATTCTTCTACATCTTTAGGTCTTTGTGATAATGGTGGTATGTCAAACTTAATACTAAAAATATCATCTATATACTCATTATAAAAAGAGCTTTTAGCTGTAGCAATTAAACGAACAGAATTTTCATTTACAAGATCTAAAACTTTTTTTATATTAGGTATATTTTCAAAATTAGTAATTATAATCTCTTTAGAGTTTCCAAGTGCAATTAAAACTTCATCATAATTTGATCCATCAATAAGGGTAGCATCATTTAATATATATTTTGCAAGAGTTTTTTTTCCAACACCAACTTCGCCACCAATAATTGCATTTACATTTAGTGATTTTAATAATGTTGCTGTTTTATATGCTTGTGCAGAAGATGCACAAGCTGTTACAAAATTAGTTGCATCCACAACCAGTGCCACCACTAGTGCTACCAGTAGTGCTACAACATTCATCATCTTTTTTATTCTCTTGAGGAACACCAGTAACAAGTTCTTCAGCAGAAGCATCTCTAATATTATTAATAACTACGCTAAACATTAAGCTTTTCCCAGCCAAAGGATGATTAAAATCAAGAACAACTGTCTCTTCTTTTACCTCTTTAACATCAACCTGAACAGTACCACCCTCTTCATCTTGACCATATAGAGTTAAACCAATCTCTAAATCTATTCCAGTAAACTGATCTTTTGGAACCTCTTGAAATGCTTCGTCATTAACTGGACCATATGCATCATCAGCACTAACAAGAACATCACCTTTATCACCAATATTCATACTAGAAATTCCTGATTCTAACCCTGGAATAATTTGTTCTTTTCCAAACATAAATACTAATGGAGCACCACCAAAATTACTATCTACTACCTTGTCTCCATCTTTTACTTCGTATTCTATTGATACTATTTGATTATCTTGAATTGCCATTACTTTAACCTTTTAATTTTAATTTTGCATTCTACCATTTTTTTATATATTTTTGCTGAAGTATTAATAAATAATTATTCTAATAAACTTAGCTCTTCTTCAGCTTTTTTTGAATATTTTGAGTTTGGATATTTTTTTATTATTGATTTAAAAAATATTTTTGCATTTTTTAAATCACCTAAATGTTTCATAGAAATAGCTGAATTTAGCATTAACTTTGACATTAGCTTTGGCTTGTAGTTAGCTGCAGAGTATAACTTTGTGCTTGTTTTATAATAAGCAACTGCCTCGCTGTAATTTTTTCTATAATACTTCATATTTCCAATCATATAGTTTGCATATGCGGGTTTATAATTTTTTTCAATTAGATATGTATATAACTCTATTGCATCGGTATAGTATTGTTTATCATAATACACCTTAGCTTCTGTCGCTATATCTCCTGAAGATTTAGAAGAACTAGAATTTACTTTAGTTTCTGATTTTAACTCTTTTGCTACTAATTGCTTAAATTTATTTACATCATTCACTAAAGCATTAAACTCTTTTTTTGATATATAATTTTCATTAATTGTATCAATTAATCTACTTAACTCATCAATGAGTAAATTTATTTTAGCAATATCTTCAGTATTTTTTTTACTAATTTCAATTAATCTATTTTCAAATTCATTTGAATTATTGATAGAATCAATATTTTGTTGATTAAAATTTTTCAGGTTTTGCTTATTTTTATGGGCATTACGACCTAAACTTTCAACAACATCTTGGAGCCCATCAATTCTATCTCTTAATGATTCTAATTTATTTGATTGGTTATTACTTTTTACAATAACTTTTTTTAGATTTTTTTTATTTTTGAGAAGAAGTTGCTCTTCTGATGTCAAACCATATGGATTTGGGTTACCCATATCACCAGCTCCAAATGCAGAAGGCTCTGCAAAAAGAGTTATACTAGTAAATAAAAAAACACTTAAGTAAGAAACTATCGTTTTATTCATCTACTTATGGAAGCAGCTTAAAGTCTACGCGACGATTTTCTGACCAGCAATCTTGTGTTTTATCACTACATGTAGGATTTGATTCACCATAACTTACCATTGTTATACGACTAGCATCTACACCCTCTGCAATTAATGCTTTTTTTACAGCATCTGCACGCTTTAATCCAAGAGCAAAGTTGTACTCATCGCTTCCCCATTCATCACAATTTCCCTCAAGTTTAATCATAAATTCACTAGCAGCACTATTTGCTATTTTTGCACCTGCAGCAATTTTAGATTGCATCTCTGTGTTAATAGTAAATTTATCAAAAGCAAAATAAACAGATTGCATCTTATTTTCAAGTGAAGCCATATTCATTTCATTGCTATCAGCATTAATATTAGCATTTTCGTCAATAACTGCTGTATTATCGCCAGATATTGTTTCAGTATTTACTGCAAAGCTTTCTTTAGCTTGACTGCTATCACTTGTATCGCTTATGTTTGGAGTAGGTTTATCGCTACAGCCTGTTAATAGTAACAATGCTATTGCTACGCTAGTAATAATTACTTTTTTCATCTCTTAATACCTTTTTTTTTAAATTAATAGGATTATATCAAAATAATATTAATAATAGATTATATTATACTATTTACCAGTCCATTGATTGAATTTTCCCATACTTTAGTGGAAATAAGTAATTTTTATTATGATTTAATCTAATAATTCCTATAGAACTTTGATTTTTATAATTTTTTATAAATAAAACAGCATCACCATCACGAGAAAATCTTGGAAATTCATTTACTCCACTTGCTGTTAAGCGCCTTATTACATCTGTTTTAGTAGATATCATATGAAGATTAAAGGTATTTTTAGAAAAAGCACCTGAGCTCTCACGTGCTTTATATACTATATATTCACCATTAGCAGTAGCTGCAGCATTACTTTTGCCATAATATACCATCTGTTCAATATCATTTGAATTAAGACTTTTTGAAAAAATATTTGGATAACCTAAACGATTTGATACAAATACTATTCTATCATCATCCATAAACTGACCACTAACATCTATCCCTTTATATTTTGTGATTCTTGTGATTTTTTTCGTTTTTACATCATACAGATAGATATCAGGCTGACCTTTTGGAGCCATTGTCAAAAGTAATTTTGTACCATTTGAATTTACATCTGAACAAGTCATCATCCCCTCAGATGAGATAATATTAGTTATTTTTGCTGTCCTTGTATTGACATACTTAAGAGTTGGTTTAGCTTCATTTAGTGATGTGTAATAAAATCCATTTTGTTTTTTCGATGCCCATTTTGGAAACAAATTAAATCCACCTTTTACAATAACATGCTGGTAGGCTAATGTATAATCAGCAATAACTATTTCAGATTTTTTTGGTGCTACTACGCGGGAAAATATAACTTTCTTTTTAATCCATTCTATCGATGGTTCACCCATATAATTATTAATTTCATACGCTATTGCATGGGCTACAAACACATATTTTTTTGAGTTTGAGACTTTATAGTTTTTTGCTAAAACAACCTCGTTGTTTTTAATCATTTTTACCTTAACGCTAAAACCAGAAGCAGCATTTTTACTTAAATTATATTTTAAAACGTAATTTGAATTTTTGTTTATTGCATCTACCTCATTAGTATCAAAATCATTATTGAATTTACGTCTGTCTACATTAAACAATGATATTACATTCAAATCAGCAACTAGTGATTTAAAAAATTTCATTTTAAATGTTTCATTATTATGGCTAGAGCCATCTTCTATAGCTATGGATGGCAAGGAATCAATTTTTTTTATCACTTGTATAGTTGTATCGCTTGCAAATGCAAATGTAATTGTCATTAATATTGAAAGTAAAATTTTCATGTTTATTCCTTGGAGGTTATGATTATTGTTGACCTAAAATTTTTATTATCTGGATTAACTGGAAATAAAGTACCTTGTAATCTATTTTTTATCCTATATAGTTCTTTATTAAAATCTTCACTATCAGATGGACTCAAAACTCTAAAGTCTAGCATTTTACCAATAGCACTAAGCTCAATAACTACCTTTGCAGATTTACCTTGAGTATTTTGAGGTGGATTAAAATTTTTATATATTATTGCTTGAATTCTAGCAAAATATTCATTAACTTCATCTGCACTAGAATTTTGTTTTGTAGTTTTTGCAATATTTGAACTTTTAATTGAATTTATTTTCTCATTCATTGATTCTACTTTATTTAATTTAGCTGTTTTTACCCGCTTTGTAAGTTCTTGAAATCTTTTGTTGTCAATCTCTTTTTCTTTTTTCTTTTTTATAGTTTTTGTAGATACATCGCTAAACAGATCATCTATACTTAGGTCACTTTCAATCTCTTCACTTATTGGCTCTATCAATTTTTCTTCTATTTTTGCATTTTTTGATGTTTGAGGAGTAATGATATCTAATGAAATTGAAATATAATTGTCTTTTTTGAGTGCATATGATTTTATATTTATATTTGACATCAACATAATTATAACTATAGCGATAAAAGCAAAAAATAGAGCGAAAGATATAAATCCGCTAATATAAAAATAATAGTCGTTTTTAACCATTTGTTGCTAGTGAGACCTCTGTAAAACCTGATTGTTTCACTGCACCTAAAATTTCCATCACAACACCATAATCTAAACTTTTATCCGCACTAATTAAAACAGTAGCTTTTAGATCAAGCTTTCTTGAGTACCTATAAAAATTGTCTTTAAATGAGTTTAAATCAAAAGTGTCTTTATTTACTTTTAATACTAAATTTTCATCTATTGAGATATGAACAGGTGGGATTTTTTCTAATTGCTTTTTGACTGAACCTTGAGGTAATTTAATAGCTTCTTCATATATAATATTTGGAGCAATAACCATAAGTATTGCTAAAAGAACAAGCATTACATCAACAAGTGGAGTTATATTTAACTCAGGTTTTTCTTCCCAATCATAATACATTATTACTCTTTTCTTGAAAGAATTGCATCACTTTGCATCTGTAAAAAATTAATAACATCAAAAGATTTTCTTTTTAACATTTGATGATATGTATATGCAAAAATTGCTACAAAAATACCAGCTGCTGTTGCTATTAAAGCATCGGATACACCATTAGCGATTGTAGCCATACTTCCGGTAGTTTGACCTATGTGTGTAAATGTATCTAAGATAGATACAACGGTGCCAAACAATCCTATAAAGGGAGTAGTTGAAGCAAATATTGATAATAGTGCTAAGCCTTTGGTAGCTTCTTTTGTAGCAGAGAGCATGCCTAAGTCTAATACTTCTTTTTTTGCATTATCGTTAATCTGTAAAAATTTAAATAAATATGATTTACTATTGAGATTTGCAGAACCAAGAAGTAGATTCTTAAAAGAATTATTTTCTATATCAAGCCAAGCATTTAAAGAAAAATATCTATAAAAAAATACCCAATTTAACGCTATAAAATATATAGCTAATAATACTAATACCCCAATGGTAACTGGATGGCTTATTAGATAAAAATCTAAAAGTATATTAAACATTTATACTATATAAGCTTTTGAGCTGCTGAATCAAGTTTTGCTGATACAGCTGCAATAGCATTACCTGAATCTTCAATACTTTTAATTAGTTCTTTAGCTTCTTGTAGAGCATTAGCAATATCACTTTCGCTTTCACCACGAATAGCAACAGCACCCTCAACCAATAGTACAGCTTTTTCTTCATCTACGTGAACAACGCCCCAGTTAATTAAAACTGATTCTATAGTTTTATCTGTTTTTTCAATATCTACTACACCCGCTTCAAGTAAAGTTGAAACTGAAGAGTGATGTGCAAGAACACCAAATTCACCCTCTTCTCCAGGAAGAGTTACACTAATAACATCATCATTAAAGATGTCGCCATTAGGGGTTATGATTTCTAATTTAAATGTTTCCACTAGAGTCCTTTTGGATTATTGCTTTGCAGCTTTCTCAGTTGCTTCATCCATATTGCCAACCATATAGAATGAATTTTCACTCATATGATCACACTCACCATCAAGAATCATTTTAAAACCTTTAATAGTATCTGCAAGTGATACATACTTACCTGGAGAACCAGTAAATACTTCAGCAACAAAGAATGGTTGAGAAAGAAATTTTTCAATTTTACGAGCACGCTCAACAACATTTTTGTCTTCTTCTGAAAGTTCATCCATACCAAGAATAGCAATAATGTCTTGTAAATCCTTATACTTTTGCAATGTTTGTTGAACTCCACGAGCTACACCATAATGCTCATCACCAATAATTTGTGGATCAAGTAATCTTGAAGTTGAATCAAGTGGATCAACTGCAGGATAGATACCTTTTTCAGCAATTTTACGGTTAAGTACTGTAGTTGCGTCAAGATGAGCAAATACAGAAGCAGGAGCTGGATCTGTTAAATCATCCGCTGGTACATATACGGCTTGAACTGAAGTTATTGAACCAGTTTTAGTTGATGTAATTCTATCTTGAAGTGCACCCATCTCTCTGGCAAGTGTAGGTTGATAACCAACTGCTGAAGGAATACGACCAAGAAGTGCAGACATCTCTGAACCAGATTGTGCAAAACGGAAGATATTATCGATAAACATCAATACATCAAGACCTTTTTCATCACGAAAATATTCAGCCATAGTAATACCCGTAAGAGCGATACGGTTACGTGCACCTGGAGGCTCACTCATCTGTCCATAACAAAGTGCAACTTTATCAAGTACATTTGAATCTTTCATCTCATGGTAAAGGTCATTCCCCTCACGAGTACGCTCGCCAACACCAGCAAATACAGATAAACCATCATGACCCATTGCAACATTATGAATAAGCTCCATGATAATAACTGTTTTACCAACACCAGCACCACCAAATAATCCAACTTTACCACCTTTAGAGTAAGGAGCAAGTAGATCAACAACTTTGATACCAGTTTCAAACATCTCTGTTGCAGTTGATTGATCAACTAACGGTGGAGGTGCACGATGAATTGACCACTCAGGTGCATCAGTAATAGCTTCACCTCCATCAATAGTCTCGCCAATTACATTAAAGATACGACCAAGCACTTTATCTCCAACAGGAACTTTAATAGGTGAACCTGTAGCAGTAGCATCCATACCACGAACTAAACCTTCACTCATATCCATAGCAATAGTTCTAACACGACCATCACCTAAGTGAGCTGCAACTTCTAGTATTAAACGAGTTTCAGTACCCTCGACATTAACATTAACTTCAATTGCTTCATTGATTACTGGAAGATATCCATCAAAATCAACATCAACAACTGGACCCATAACTTGACTAATTTTACCAATCATATTTTTCTCCATTATTTCATAGACTCCACACCACTTATTATCTCAATAAGTTCTGTAGTAATAGCTGCTTGTCTTGCTTTGTTAAACTGAATATTTAAACTTTTTACCATATCTTTAGCATTATTAGTCGCTGTATCCATCGCTTGCATGCGAGCTGAATGCTCAGCAGCAACCGAATCAATAAGTGCATAGTACATATTATATTCAACATATCTGCTTACTAAAGAATCAAGCATTTTCTCATCATCTTCAGCTTCAATTTCTAACATTGATTTTGTTTCAATAATTTCACAATTAACACTATCAGTATCAACTGGTAGAATTTTGTTTATATGTAACTCTTGAGTCATCATATTTTTAAATCCATTATAGATAATATGAACAGCATCAATTTTAGAATTTTTAAAATCTTCTATAGAAGTTTTAATGAATTCATCGGATCTTTTTTTATCAGGTTTTGAACTTAAACCAATCACAGAATCAAAAAGTTCGGTTTCATTGTATTTAAAAAATTCAACACCTTTTTTACCAATACCACTTAAGCGCACTTTTACATTTTTATCTTTATACTCTGCTAATAGTTTTTTTACAGCTTTAATTGTTTGAATATTAAAACCACCACACAAACCTTTATCTGCAGTAACAAAAATGATGTCAACGATTTTAGGATTTTTGATTTCGCTAAAACAACGATTATCAATTCCACCAACCTTATGACATTTAAGGCGTCCAGCTATCTCGGCAATTACCTGATTAAGTTTATCAGAATAAAGACGTGAACGCTTTGCAAGTTCCTCCGCACGACGAAGTTTTGCGGTTGATACAAGTTTCATCGCACGAGTTGTCTTTTGAGTATTACTAACACTCTTAATCTGTCTTTGAATATCTTTCAAGTTTGCCATTGAATAATCCTTAAGCTGCTACAAAAGAAGCTTTAAACTCTTCAAGTGCTTTTATCATTATTGCTTTAGTATCATCATCAACTTTTGAAGCACTTCTTATGTTTTCAAAAATTTGTGGATAACTAGCTTCAATGAAAGGATACATCTCTGCTTCAAATTTAACTACATTTGATGGATCCATATCATCCAAGAAACCTTCATTACCAGCAAAAATTATAAGCACTTGTTTTTCAGCAGAAAGCGGAGAGAAAGGTCCTTGTTTTAGAACTTCTACCATTCTTTGTCCACGCTCTAATTGCTTACGAGATGTTTCATCAAGATCAGACGCAAATTGAGCAAATGCTTGAAGTTCACGATACTGAGCAAGGTCAAGTCTTAGTGTACCAGCAACTTGCTTAGTAGCCTTAATTTGAGCAGCACCACCAACACGAGATACAGAAAGACCAACATTGATAGCTGGACGCACACCCGAGTTAAATAGTTCAGTTTCAAGAAAAATTTGACCATCTGTAATAGAGATAACGTTTGTTGGAATATATGCCGCAACATCACCAGCTTGTGTTTCAATAATAGGAAGAGCGGTTAAGCTTCCTGCGCCATCTTCATCACATAGTTTTGCAGCACGCTCTAGTAAACGAGAGTGAACATAAAAAACATCACCAGGATATGCTTCACGACCTGGGGGACGACGAAGAATAAGTGACATTTCACGATATGCAACTGCATGTTTTGATAAATCATCATAAACGATTAGACCATGTCTAGCTGAATCACGGAAATACTCACCCATTGTAACACCAGTATATGGAGCTAAAAATTGAAGTGCAGCAGCTTCAGCTGCTGTAGAAGATACAATAATCGTATATTCCATTGCGCCATGCTCTTCTAAGCGACGAACAATTTGAGCAACTGTTGATTCTTTTTGACCAATTGCAACATATATACAAACAACACCATTACCTTTTTGGTTAATGATAGCGTCTAGTGCAACTGTTGTTTTACCAGTTTGTCTATCACCAATAATGAGCTCTCGTTGACCACGACCAATTGGAACTAATGCATCAATAGCCTTAATACCAGTTGCTAATGGCTCATGAACAGATTTTCTATTCATAATACCAGGTGCTTTTTCCTCAACAAAACGAGTTTCAGTTGTCTCAATAGGACCTTTGCCATCAATCGGTTCACCTAGTGCGTTTACAACACGACCAAGTAAAGCATCACCAACAGGTACACGAAGAAGTCTTCCAAGTCTTTTAACACTCATGCCCTCTTTTAGATTATCTCCAGAACCAAGTATAACAACACCTACTGAACTTTCTTCAAGGTTCATTACTAAACCTTTTATACCATCTTCAAACTCTACCATCTCTCCTGCCATAACATTACTAAGTCCGTAAACTCGAGCAACACCATCTGCATAAGAAACAATCTTACCTGTTTCATTTATATCGACATTTAATTCAAAATTGTCAATACGTTCTTTAATTATTGAGCTGATCTCATCAGCTTGAATTTTTGCTACCACTACACATCTCCTCTCATGAATTATATTGCTTTAACAATATGTTCTATTATTTGGTTATTGATTCTAGTTTTTGAAAAATTAATTTCAACCCCTAAATCTTCAACATCTACTTTAATCCCGTCAAACTCATTTTTTGTAAAATCAAGTGTTATTTTAGAACCAAATTTTTTGCCTAAGCCATCACTTAATTTTTTAATTGTTTTTGAATCAATATCATTGTTACTATATACAGTACCAGTATAAACTTTACTTGTAACTGCAATATCTTTTTTCATTTGCTTTGCTATTGATGGAATAATGTTTAAACGATTATTTTCACCTAATAATTTTATAAAATTATTTACTTTTTCAGACTTAGCTGATTTAACTGAATCTAATAAAATACTTGTTTTGTCATCTATACTTATTGCTGGATTGTCCATAATATCTTTGAACTTATCATTTTTAAAAGATAAAGAAATGTTTAAAAATATATCACTAATCAACTGCAATGATTTATCATCAATGTCGTATTTTAAAGCTTTTATGTATCTTTTTGCAATTAATTCGCTCATCTACGCCACCTTCTTTAAAATAACATTTGCCATTGCTTCTTGATCAAAACTACTATTTGTATCTAAAAGTATGTTTGAAACAGTGTTTTCAACAACACCGCGAATCATTTTTCTTTGCTCAAAATCTTTAAGAATTTTTTGCTGAGAAGTTAAATTAGATAAATCAATTTCACACTGAGCTATAAGATTATCATTTATTATTTTATTTTCTTTTTTTGATGATTCAACTAAATTTGTAGCAAACTTTTCAGCCTCAACTACCTTAGAGGATGCATTTTTTTTAAGATTATCTGATTCTATTAATCTGTCTTTTACTTTTTGCAATTCATCAGCTATACCTTGACTTCTGCCTGAAAAAAAAGCTTTAATAGGATCAGCAATAAAATACCAAAGAAGACCAATAAAAATGAAAAAATTTATAGTTCTTTCAACTAAATCTGTAGCCTCTATGCTACTAGCTGCAAATGTATATGTTGATACAGTTAATAATAACAGTATAATTTTATTCATTTAGCATCCTTATATTTGACTAAATTTTGCATTTAGTGCCTCTTTAAAAAGTGGAATTTGAGATTTTAAATCATTCTCAAGCTTCTCTTTTGACTCATTTAGAGATTTTTCAAACTCTATATACTCAACTGCCAACTCGGCACGCCTAGCTTCTAACTTACTACTTGCTAGCTCTTTAGCATCTGCAATAACTTTTTCTCTTAGTTTTGCAGAATCCAGTTTAGCATCCATAACAATCTTGTCTGCTTTAGCTTTTAAATCGTTGATTTCATTATCATTAGAACCTGCTTTTTGCATGTCATTTTTAATGGTATCATCTCTTTTATTCATATAGCTAAACAATGGGTTATAAAGCCAACTGTTAAGAGTAGCAATAAGTGTAAAAAACACAGCTAATGTAGCTAATAGCAAATATGGATTAATATCTAGCATAGCACCTCCTAAAAGTTGCGCAATTATACAATTATAAAATTGAAATATTAGTTAAAGTACAAAAGAAAGTTAAAAAAGTTTATATTTTATTTAAATAATTGAGTAATTTTTCGATTTGAATATCATTTTTAAACTCTATTGTAAGCTTATTTTGCGTACTTTTAGTTTTAAATCCTAAATTGTTAAATTTATTTTTAATATTTTTAAAATTTAATTTTATAATGTTATTTGTATTAGAATTTATTTGAATAGTGTTAGTATTTTTTAAATTTTTAATCATAGATTCAACTTCACGAACATTAAGCTTTTGACCAATTATCGAATTTACCATTAGCTGTTGTTCTTTATCCTTTAAACCAACTAATATTTTTGCATGTCCAGCTGTGATTTTTTTATCGATTAAAGCTTCTTGTGTTACTACTGATAACTGCAAAAGTCTAAGTGTATTTGTAATATGGGTACGGCTTTTGTAAACTTTACAAGCGAGCTCTTCTTGAGTTATATCGTGAAGCTTTAAAAGCTCACCATAAGCATTTGCAAGTTCTATTGAATTTAGTTCTTCTCGTTGAATATTTTCAATAAGCGCAAATTTTCGCATGCGTTGCTCATCAGAATTTTGTACAATAGCTCGGATTGTTTTTAATTTTGCTAATCTAGATGCACGAAATCTTCTCTCCCCAGCAATCAAAACATATCCATCCAAATCTTCTGTTACTACTATCGGCTGAAGTAATCCATCATTTTTAATAGACTCTGATAGTTCTTGCAAACTTTCATCATTAAAACTTTTTCTTGGTTGGTATGGATTTGGGCGAATTTTTTTTAAATCAAGTTCTATTATTGAATCTCTAGGTGTGCTTTCATTCTCATATGCTTCATCCATCTCACCTAAAAGTGCATCAAGTCCGCGACCTAGTTTTTGTGATGACATTATATATCCTTAGTTTGCGAACAAGTCCACAAACTAAACCCTCTTGCTAGAGCTACAACTTCATTGAGATCAATCATGCTATTACTGCTTGTGCTAAATTTTGATATGCAATAGAGCCAGCTGATTTTACATCATAAAGAATAGCAGGTTTTCCAAAAGATGGAGCTTCTGCTAATTTAACATTTCTTGGAACTACTATGATATTATCATCTGCATCATGAAATAGTTTAGTGCTAAAATGCTGCCTTAAATCTGCAAAAACTTGTTTAGACAAATTATTTTGAGAACTATACATAGTTGGAATAAAACCTTTAATGGTTAATTTTGGATTTATTGATTTTCTAACTAATTTAACAGTATTTAATAATTGAGCCAAACCCTCTAATGCAAAAAATTCACATTGGATAGGAATAATAACTGAGTTTGAAGCTGATAATGCATTAATCGTCATCGGACCAAGCGCTGGTGGTGAGTCTATAATAATATAGTCATAATCTTTTTTTACATTAGCAATTACTCGTTTTAAAACAAGTTCGCGCCCTTTTGCTTTATCTGCATCATAGTACTCTTTTTCAATTCCAACAAGACCAATATTTGATGGTGCTAAATGAAGAGTAGGTAGATCTGACTTTAAAATAATCTCTTTTAATTTTTTTGTACCAATTAATACATGGTATATATTAAATTCATAATCATTTCTATGAAATCCTAGAGATGTTGTAGCATTAGCTTGAGGGTCTGAGTCTATTAGTAATACTTTTTTTTCTGCAACAGCGAGTGAAGCGGCTAGATTTACAGCTGTTGTAGTTTTACCAACCCCACCCTTTTGATTTGCAATTACTATTACTTCGCTCATCTTAGACTGAATATCCTCTCATTATTTACAATTATTGAACCATCATCTTGAAGCTCAGCATTTTCTAAAGAAATTTTTAAATTATTATTGTGTGTGTAATATTTTTGGTTCTTGTAGAAGTTTATCTTATATTTACTAAAAATTTGCTTCCATGAAAAGTTTTTTTCAATATTTTGAAGAAAGAGTTTTACTAATGTATTTTTCTGTATTTTTATGTCTAAAATAGTGAAATTATGTGGTGCTTTTTTTAGATTTAAGCCAATACCGCAAACTATGTAATCTTCAATAACATTAGTAATCATACCACCAATTTTTTTATCCTCAATATAAAAATCATTTGGCCATTTTAACCATATGCTAGAACCTAATAATTCTAATGTATTTTTTAAAATACATGAAAAATATATAGAAGCAGATTCTAGTTTTAAATCTTGTGGCAAATCTTTAAGTTTTATTGCAAAAGATAAAAATAAATTTCCATCATATCCTTGCCAAGTATTATCTCTACTTCCAAGTCCATCTGTTTGCTCATCTGCTACTATAGCATGTGGCAATTCTACAGAATAGTTTTTTACTAACTCTTTTAAATGTTTTTGCGTTGAATCAATGCTTTTAATATAAATAATCTTCAAGAGCTAATCTTTTACCGTTTATATATGAAAGAGAATCTATCTCTTTTTTTGATTGTGGTTGAACTTTTTTTATTCTAATTGAACCATTCTTACATGCTATATCTATGCTATCGTTATTTATTGCAATAATTTTTCCAGCTTCGTTTTTTGAATAACTCTCAATCAAGCTAATCTCTTTTAATTTAAGTCCACATCTTAAATATATTCCAGGCCATGGTGTATATGCACGATATTTATTATAAAGTACCTGAGCATTATCAAATTTTATTTCGCCATCAGCTTTTGTAATTTTACCACAATGTGATGATAAAAAATCATCTTGTTTAACTTGTTCATATGAATCATAGTTTTTTAATACATCTACAGTTAAGTCACATGCTACATCTGTCAAAGCGTTAAATAATTCACCAATAATCATCTCTTTTTTTACATCTATTTCATTAATTTTAATTATATCACCAGTATCTAAGCCAACATCCATCAACATAGCAGTTACTCCTGTTTTATCGTCATTGTTTAAAAGTGTTTGCTGAATTGGACTTGCTCCTCTATATTGTGGTAGTATAGAAGCGTGAAGATTTATACATGGAGCATGACTTAAAATTTGTTTTGGAAGAATTTGACCATATGCTGCTACAATTATATAGTCACATTTTATTTGTAAAAGTTTAGCTACTATTTCTTCATCTCTAAGACGAGTTGGCTGATATATATCTATATTATGAGAGAGTGCTAAAGTTTTTACAACAGATGGGGTTATAATTTTTTTACGTCCAACTGGTTTATCGGGTTGAGTATAAACAGCAACTATATTTATACCAGCTGTGTCAAGTAACCTTTTTAGAATAGCCTCTGCATAATAGGGCGTACCCATAAAAATTACATTCATTTTCTATCAGCTTGAACTAAATTAAATAACGCATTTTTTAATGGTTCAATATTTTTATTTATTGCCGATGAAATTGGTACTACGCAATATGGAAGAGTTTTATCAAATCCGAGTGTTTCATCTGCACTCTCTTGAACATAATATGGAATATTTTCATCAAAATTAAACTGCTTAGAAAAGTTTTGTTTTAGTCCAACTAAATCTAAAAAACTATTTACTAAATCATTAATTTCATCTGATGGTATTAAATCAACACGAGTTAGTGCAATTGCATATTTAGAATTTCCTAATTTTTCAGAAAATGAAGCTATCTCATATTTTAAAACCTCTATTTGCTCTTTTAACTCTCTATATGACGCTAAATCTACCATATATAATAGTGTTTTTGTTCTCTCAATATGTCTCAAAAATTGAATTCCAAGACCTTTTCCTTCATGTGCTCCACCAATAATACCAGGAATATCAGCCATTATAAATGATTCAAAATCACCAATATTTACCTGACCTAATTTTGGAGTAAGTGTTGTGAATTCATAATTTGCAATCTCTGGAGTAGCATTTGAAACTCTAGAGATAAGAGTTGACTTACCAACATTTGGAAATCCAACAAGCCCAACATCAGCTATTAGTTTTAGATCTAGCTTTATAGATCTTGTTTCACCTTGCTCGCCAGGTTGTGCATATGTTGGTCTTTGTTTTGTTGAAGATTTAAAGTGAGTATTTCCAAGCCCACCTTTTCCGCCAACTAAAAATTTCTCTTCTTGTCCATGTTTTAACATGTCAAATAAAATTTCACCATTCTCTGCATCTAAAATCTGTGTACCTGGTGGGACTATAATAATTTTTTTAGCCCCAGATTTTCCACTACAATTTGATGCTTCACCTGGCTGACCTATGTCTGCTTTTATATGCATTTTTCTTTGAAAATGCGAAAGTGTGTGAGTATTGTTATCACACTTAAAAAGTATATCACCACCTTTTCCACCATCACCACCATTTGGTCCACCGTTTAAAACAAATTTTTCACGACGAAACGATACACAACCTGCTCCACCTTTTCCTGATGATACTGTTAAATCGACGCTATCTGTAAACATTGTTTTTCCTTAGAGTATATCTATTTAAAAATTCACTAATTTATTATGTATAAGTAAATTATTAAATATATTGTTTTATTGTTTGAGAAAATTCTCATTTTGTGAAGTAGTAGAAACATACTTGGGAAAAAACCCAAGTATTGTAGAATTATGAAGCAGGTACTATTGAAACTTTTTGGCGTTTTTTATCTTTACGCTCAAATTTTACTTCACCATCAATAAGTGCAAAAATTGTATGGTCTTTTCCCATACCTACATTGTCACCTGGGTGGATTTTAGTTCCACGCTGACGAATAATAATGTTACCAGCGATAACAGCTTCTCCACCATATTTCTTAACACCAAGTCTTCTACCAGCTGAGTCACGATTATTCTGTGTACTACCTTGACCTTTTTTATGTGCCATTTTAAATCTCCTTAAATTTAGTTCCTAAATTTAAGGAACCTGTCATTTTTATTTATTTAATAGAAAAGGAACTAGTCCTTTTTCTTCCGTTAACACTTGGTTTTCTTCAGCAGAAAGCTCAAGCAACTCATTGCTTTTAACTACGTATTAAGCAGCTATTTTCGTGATAAGAACACGAGTGAAATCTCTTCTGAAACCTCTTTTTACTTTAGAATCTTTACGACGACGCTTTTTGAAAATTACAACTTTCTTATCACGACCCTCATTAATAACTTCTAACGTTACAACAGCACCCTCTACAAAAGGAGCTCCAACTTTAAGTTCACCAGCATTTACAGCAAGAACTTCTTTAATTTCAACAGTGTCTTTAGTTTCAAGAGACATTTTATCTAATAATAAGATATCACCTACTTGAACTTTATATTGTTTACCACCGTTTTTGATAATTGCGTACATATACAATTCCTTGTCATTTCATAATTGTGTTTAAAAAGTTCGGAATTATACCCAAACTAGCTTTAAGTTTTATTTAAAGGACTATTGTACCTATTGCTGTTTTACTTCATATGAAATATTGCAATTTAGAAAATTGTGGAGGGTTTATCAAATTCTATTGCATGATTTAAAATTAATAAAATTATATCTTATTAAGTACTCACAAAGAAACATGCTGGTAACATTATCATATATATTAAAATATAAGGATAATACAATGCAAGCTACTAACTACACAGATATGGCCATATCATATGGCACAGAATATGGTTTAAAGATTATTATAGCTCTTTTAATTTTTATAATCGGTAAATTTATTGCCAAAAAAATTACAGCATTTTTAAAGAACATGATGAATAAAGGCAAAGTTGATCAAACTTTAGCGGAATTTGGAGCAAGCATTGCCTATTTTGTCCTTCTTTTGATGGTACTACTAGCATCTTTAAATGCCTTGGGTATAAACACATCATCTTTCTTAGTTGTTTTTGGTGCAGCTTCACTAGCTATTGGTTTGGCTCTTCAAGGCTCACTTGCAAATGTTGGAGCAGCAGTTCTCATCATTATTTTTCGTCCATTTAAGGTTGGAGATTTTGTTGAAGCTGGTGGTGCTACTGGTACAGTTGAGGAAATAAATCTTTTCTCCACTATTATTGCTCCTCTTGATAATCGTACTATTATAGTTCCAAACGCATCAATAGTTGGTGGAAATATAACAAATTATTCAAAGAAATCTCAGCGTCGGGTTGATCATGTTTTTGGAATTGGTTATGATGATGATTTAAAACTTGCAAAAGAGACACTTTTGTCTATTATGCAAGCTGATAAAAGAGTTTTATCAAATCCCGCACCATTTGTCGCTGTAAGTGAACTTGGTGATAGTAGTGTAAACTTTGTGTTTCGTGCATGGGTTGAAACAAAAGATTACTGGGATGTTTATTTTGAGATGTTAGAGAAAGTAAAACTTAAATTTGATGAAAAAGGCA